>NZ_OMOQ01000002.1:300000-557500 GCF_900302475.1 Defluviimonas aquaemixtae | reverse complement strand
AGACCGGATCGTAGCCTTCGTCGGCAAGCCACTTCTTGGCGGCATCATCAAGCTCCAGCTCGATCTTGCGCTGCACAAGACGCTTTTCCAGTCGGCGGAGCTGGATCTCGACGATCCCGCTCATATCTTCGCGTGTCAGCCTGTCGAAAATGATCTGGTCGTCGAGCCGGTTGAGGAACTCAGGCCGGAAATGTGCCCTGACCGCATCCATGACGTCGCGCCTGGCCTGCGCGGCATCCGCGCCGTCGGGCAACTGGCTCAGTGCCTGCGAGCCGAGGTTCGACGTCAACACGATCAGCGTTTGCTTGAAGTCGACGTGGTGTCCCTGCCCGTCAGTCAGCACGCCGTCGTCCATGACCTGCAGCAGCACGTTGAAGACATCCGGGTGCGCCTTTTCGACTTCGTCGAACAGGATCACCTGATAAGGACGTCTGCGAACCGCCTCGGTCAGCACCCCACCCTCATCGTAGCCAACATAGCCCGGAGGGGCGCCGATAAGCCGCGCGACCGAGTGCTTCTCCATGAACTCCGACATGTCAACGCGGACCATCGCGTGTTCATCGTCGAACAGGTATTCGGCAAGCGCCTTCGTCAACTCGGTCTTGCCGACCCCTGTCGGCCCAAGAAAGAGGAACGAACCAAGTGGACGATTCTCGTCTTGAAGCCCCGCCCGCGCCCTGCGAACGGCCTTTGACACGGCCTCAACCGCGCGGTGCTGGCCGACGACGCGACGGCCAAGCTCCTCCTCCATCTTGAGAAGCTTCTCCCGCTCGCCTTCGAGCATCTTCGAGGTCGGAATACCGGTCCAGCGCTCGACCACTTCTGCGATCTGCTCCGGCCGCACGGCCTCTTCGACCATCAGCGCGTCTTCCTGCTCTTCGGCCGAAGAAAGCTGCTTTTCCAGCTGCGGAATGACACCGTAGCTCAGTTCACCGGCACGCGCGAGATCGCCGGCACGCTTCGCATGATCGAGTTCGTTTCGCGCCTGATCGAGCTGCTCCTTCAGCTCCCTCGCCGATTCGAGCTTGTCGCGCTCGGACTGCCATTTGGCCGTCATCTCGGCCGACCGCTGCGAAAGTTCGCTAAGTTCCTTCTCCAGCCTCTCAAGCCGTTCCTTGGAGGACGCGTCATCTTCTTTCTTCAGCGCCTCCGCCTCGATCTGTTTCTGAAGAATCTCGCGGTCGAGAGCGTCAAGCTCTTCCGGCTTGGAATCCACCTCCATGCGCAGCCGCGAGGCGGCTTCGTCCACAAGGTCGATGGCCTTATCGGGGAGGAATCGGTCGGTGATGTACCGTTGCGAAAGCGTCGCCGCCGCGACCAGCGCACTATCAGAGATCTTCACCCCGTGGTGAAGTTCGTACTTTTCCTTGATGCCGCGTAGGATCGAGATGGTGTCCTCGACCGAGGGCTCGTCGACGAAAAGCGGTTGAAATCGCCGGGCGAGTGCCGCGTCCTTCTCGACATACTTGCGGTACTCGTCGAGCGTCGTCGCGCCGATGCAGTGCAGTTCGCCCCGTGCCAGTGCCGGCTTGATGAGATTCGCCGCATCCATCGCGCCGTCAGTCTTGCCGGCCCCGACCAGCGTGTGCATCTCGTCGATGAAGAGGACGATCTCGCCCGCCGCGGCCTCGATCTCTTTCAGAACCGCTTTCAGGCGCTCCTCGAACTCGCCGCGGTACTTTGCGCCCGCGATCAGCGCGCCCATGTCAAGCGCCATCAGCTTCTTGTTGCGCAATGATTCCGGCACGTCCCCGTTGACGATGCGGATTGCCAGCCCCTCTGCGATCGCCGTCTTGCCGACGCCCGGATCACCGATCAGCACAGGATTGTTTTTGGTGCGGCGGCTCAGAACCTGCATCGCGCGCCGAATCTCCTCGTCGCGGCCGATTATCGGGTCGATCTTGCCCTGTTCGGCTGCCTCGGTCAGGTCACGCGCGTATTTCTTAAGTGCGTCGTATCCTTCCTCGGCCGACGCCGAGTCGGCGGTTCGGCCCTTGCGGATCTCGTTGATCGCGGAATTGAGGTTCTGTGCCGTCACGGCACCGGCCTCAAGCGCATCCCTGGCCTTCGTGTTGACCATGACGAGAGCCATCAGAATCCGCTCGACGGGAACAAAGGAATCTCCCGCTTTCTTCGCGATTTTCTCAGCTTCATCCAATACACGGACGAGCGCGGTATCGACGTAGACCTGGCCGTCACCACCCGAGACTTTGGGCGTCTTCGCGATAATCTGATCGACAGATTCGGATACGCGGCTCGGTTCTCCGCCCGATCGCTTTATCAGGTTGGACGCCAATCCCTGTTCGTCATCCATGAGCGCCTTCAGTAGATGCTCAGGCATCACTCTTTGATGTCCCTCTCGCATCGCGACGGTCTGCGCGGCCTGAAGAAAACCGCGAGACCGCTCCGTGAACTTTTCCATGTCCATCGGTGATCTCCTTGCTTAGCCCCCGGCCTCCGGTCGCCCGCAACGGCACGACACATCCGGGTCTAAGCAATGACTTGGCGACGGAACGGCGGGATTTCAAGCGCCAACCGAAGCCGATCAAAACGAAACGAATTGGAAAGGAGAATCTGCCTTAATCGGGCTTAACCTTAACGGAGGAGCCCGCATGACACGTCTGACCTCGTCCATCCGCACGGCTGCCGGAGGCTGGCTGGCTACGGTGAACCCGCCGCCTCGGCAGCTACTGTCGCTTGCCGCCGAACGCCAGGCAATCCCGACGATGAAGAAGCGCTCGGTGCCGAACCCCTTCGCTCCACGGCTTCGCTAGGGGCTCTGCGATGCGCATCCTTTCGTCAAGAGTCTTGCGTGCGCGCCGCGACCGTTCGGCAGGCCAGGTCGTGGCGCTCATCGCGCTGACCGCTGTGCGGGAGGGAATTCCAGTGCAGGCTCATATACAGGTGGCCGCGCCCGCGCGCGCGCCGGGCGCGGCAGCCCTTCGCGCTCGGCTTCTAGGGGCCGCGAAACTGAGCTTCGCCGCCCATCCCGAGCGGCATGCACTTCGGCGCGCAGCTTGACTGCTGCCCAAATGCTCAAGGGGCGGACGCAAAACGCCCGCCCCTTCGGACTTACGAGTAAGTGCTGGCCTAGCGCTATTCGCTTGGCGCCGCTGCCGGGGCTGTCTGCGATTCACCGACCGCCGGCGCGGTCGCATCAGTCGCGGCCGGCGCTGCCGACCCGTCAGCGGGAACGGCCACGGCGGGATCGGCGGTGGCCGGTGCGCCGCTCCGCGTGCCCTCGCCACCTGCCAGCCAGATAACGATTGCCAACGCAGCGACGATCACTGCTATGATGAAAAGAACGCTCCCGATGCCGCCTTCGCGATGCATTTCTCCGCGAGCACGTGACGGATCGTACGAGGAGCGGCCGGGCATGTGTTGTTCATAGTCCATGATGGGCTCCTTTCTTTTAGAACTGTCCCACAAAGGCCGCGTCTGCTCTAACCCCTTCCGGCAAAGCGCTTTTCTTTCGGCCAACGCTGGCCGAATATGCCAGAATCAACCTGCGGTTTTCCGCCGATATCGCTTCTGTGCTCGGAACGGCCGGACGGCAACGCGGCGGCCAACCCGGGTCCAGCGCTTGACAGGTTCTCACCCACAGCCCAAGAAACCTGAACCTTGGGAAAGGAGTGACGATGACCCTAGCCAATGACCGCCTGATCGTCGCGCTCGACGTGCCCGAGGCGCACTCCGCACTGGAGCTGGTCGAAGCTCTTGGCGATACGGTGAGCTTCTACAAGATCGGTCTGGGCATGCTCACTGGCGGCGGGCTGGCCCTCGCGAACGAACTCAAGCAGGAGCATGGCAAGCGCGTTTTCCTCGACATGAAACTGTTCGATATCGGCGCGACGATCGAAGCCGCTGTCCGTGGCCTAGCGCGCTATGAGCTGGATTTCCTGACGGTGCATGGCGACCCGCATGTCGTGCTTGCCGCCAAACAGGGGGCGGCGGGCACAGATCTGAAAATCCTTGCGGTAACTGTCCTCACCTCTCTCGACCGCCATGATCTCGACGCTGGGCTGATCCGCCGGGGCGACATTCCCGAAATCGTGGTGGAGCGCGCCGCCCGGGCCTTTGCCGCGGGTGCCGATGGTGTGATAGCGAGTGCCCGAGAGGCCACGCATATCCGCGCGCTGCCCGGCGCGCGCGGCCGCCTCATTGTCACGCCGGGAATACGGCCGGCGGGAAGCGCCCTAAATGACCAGAAACGCGTGACAACACCCGCCGACGCCGTAGCAATGGGCGCGGACCACATAGTCGTCGGCCGGCCAATCTGGGCTGCACCCGATCCATCCGCGGCAGCGGTAGCCGTCGCCGCCGAGCTTGCAGCCGCCGATCTGCAGACCGCGAAAGCCTGACGGGGAGCGCCGCAACGCCCAAGATCCCATGCTATCCTCTCGTCGCCCCGCTAGAGGAACTTGCATGGCCCGAAAATCTCAGACTGACCCTGATCTCGTTCTATCCTTTCAAGCCGTCCGCCAGGCTCTGGGCTATCTTGGTTGGTTCCTGCCGCTGTCGCTTCTGGCCTTTGCCTGGATTGGAGGCTACAGCCTTGAGGGTTCGATCAGTGATTTCTACTACACGTCCATGGGCGGCATCCTCACAGGAACGCTGTCGGCGATAGGCATTTTTCTCGTTGCCTACCGCGGCTACGACCCAGCACCTGGTGAGTTTCTGTCCGACCGCTGGCTGTCGGCGATCGCAGGCATTGCCGCGCTCGGCATTGCACTCCTACCGGTTCACCGGCATGGCTACCCCGTCTGTGTCGATGCGCCGCAACTGTGCTGGCGTTTCGGCATCACGTCTCATCCCGAATTGCTGCACTATGGCGCAGCAATCATATTTTTTTCGTGCCTCGCACTCTTCAGCGTCTTGCAGTTCCCGCAGGGCGAACGCGACGCGGACGGCCGTCTTCTGTGGACCGTGCGCAGCTTCATATTCCTCGGCTGCGGTACGGTGATCGTTGCCATGATGGTGGCGATCCTGCCCTACTTCCTGACGGATCCCGAGACTCGCGCGCGGCTGTCGGAACGCAACTACCTGTTCTGGACGGAGTCGCTTGCGACGGTCGCATTCGCGACCTCATGGCTAACGAAGGGCCGCGCCCTGACCTCACTAACAAACACCATGCAGCGGCTCGGCGGCGGGACTTGAGCGACCCCGCAGCCGAGCCCAACTTCAATCGCTAGTGGGACACCCGATTGACCGGACCCGCGTGCGCCAACGCCGCGTCCGCCGACGCCGCGACTTCCTGGCGCTGCGCTCCGGCCGTCAAGCTGACCACCACGAACGCGATGAAAATCGCTGCGATCCTTGCAGGGGTGCCCCAGCTCCCGCCCAAGCGATTGGACACACTCCGCTCGCAGGACGGATCGTAAGAAGATCGGCCATAAAAGTGCTGCTCATACTCCACGAGCGACTCCTTTGCCTGACATCTGAACGCCGGCCGGAAAATTGACTCCATAAGCCACGAAATCCATAAGCGGAATTTCACTCAGCCGGGCCTCGCCGAAAGCGGCCCGTGGGCAACGCGCATATTCGCCGAACGAATATCCTCGTCGCAGAAAAGGGATTGGTGTTGCTGTTGTGTCAGCGGGCCAAATCGCGCGCTGAAGTGCTTCCGCTATGTGGTCGTCGCTCAAAGCGCAGCCGCAATCAGCAAATTGAACAAGGCACGCGAAAGGTCTATCGAGGCGGGGAGTGTTTCGAGGAGCAACCCATGCAAAACGCCGCAATAGAATCCCGCCGTCAATCCGCCTTGTCGCGCGGTGTTGGCGTAATGACGCAGATCTACGCCGACCGAGCCGAAAACGCTGAAATCTGGGACGCCGAGGGCAACCGCTACATCGACTTTGCGAGCGGAATCGCCGTTCTGAACACCGGCCACCGTCATCCAAAGGTGATCGCAGCGGTCAAGGATCAGATCGACCGCTTCACGCATACCTGCCACCAGGTCGTGCCGTACGAAAACTACGTGCGTCTGGCCGAGCGGCTGAACGCGATGGTCCCGGCGAAGGGCGACAAGAAGTCGATCTTCGTCACGACCGGCGCCGAGGCGGTCGAGAACGCAGTAAAGATTGCCCGCGCCGCGACCGGCCGCCAGGCCGTCGTCGCCTTCACCGGCGCATTTCATGGCCGCACCTTCATGGGCATGGCGCTGACCGGCAAGGTCGTGCCCTACAAGGTCGGCTTCGGCGGCATGCCGGGCGACGTCTTCCACGCGCCCTTCCCAGTACCGCTGCACGGCGGGAGCGTCGAGAAGTCGATCGACGCACTCAACTATCTCTTCAAGGCGGATGTCGATCCGAAGCGCGTTGCCGCGATCATCGTCGAGCCGGTGCAGGGCGAGGGCGGCTTCTACGAGGCGCCGCGCGAGTTCATGACGAAGCTTCGCGGCATCTGCGACGAGCATGGCATCCTCCTCATCGCAGATGAGGTGCAGACGGGTTTCGCCCGAACCGGAAAGATGTTCGCGATGGAGCACCACGACGTTCAGCCGGATCTGACGACGATGGCCAAGTCGCTGGCTGGCGGCTTCCCTTTGGCGGCGGTGACGGGCCGCGCCGAGGTCATGGACGCGCCCGCGCCCGGCGGTCTTGGCGGCACCTATGGGGGCAGCCCGCTCGGCATCGCTGCCGCCAACGCGGTGATCGACGTGATCGAGGAAGAGGGCCTTTGCGATCGCGCCAACCAGCTCGGCGCACGGCTGAAGCAGCACCTTGCCAGTCTGCGCGACGAGGTACCCGAAATCGTCGACATCCGGGGCCCTGGCTTCATGAACGCGGTCGAGTTCAATAAAGGCGACAAGCCGTCGGCCGACTTCGCCAATAAGGTCCGCACCGAAGCGCTGAACCGCGGCCTTCTGCTCCTGACCTGCGGTGTTTACGGGAACGTCGTGCGCTTCCTGTCGCCGATCACGATACAGGACGAGGTCTTCACCGAAGCGCTAGGAAAGCTCGAGGACTCAATTCGCGCTGCCCGCAGCGCCTGACGCGGCATTCGTATGGGGTCAGGCTGGCCGCCCCGGGGGGCGGCCGTTTCCTTACTTCAGGCGTTTCAGAATATCGACGCTCGCATATCCATCGGGGGTCAATCCGGATGCCCGCTGATAGGCTCGAATCGCGGCAATCGTGTTCGGTCCGATCTTTCCGTCCACGCCTTGGGTGTCGAACCCGGCGCGGGTAAGGCGCTCTTGCAGCTCCTTGCGTTCGGCGAACAGCAGCGCGCGGTCCTCGCGCGGCCAACTTGCCTGGATCGGCTGTCCGCCGGCGATCCGATCCGCCAGGTGACCGACGCCGATGACATAGGCGTCCGCCGTGTTGTAGCGCTCGATCACGTGGAAGTTCTGGAAGATCATGAAAGCCGCGCCGCGGGCGCCGGCCGGCATGAGGATCGATGCGGCGCCGTGGTTTGGGATCAGCTGGCCGCTCGTGTCGCGGACGCCCATGGCCGCCCACTCAGCGGGCGATTTCTTCACCCGCTCTCCCGTCAGCGCGAAGTCGAAATCGTTCGGAAGCTGCACTTCGACTCCCCAGGGCAGCCCCCTGCGCCAGCCGAACTGCGAAAGATAGGCCGCCGTCGAAGCGAGCGCATCTGCGGGATCATCCGACCAGATATCGCGCTTGCCGTCGCCGGTGAAATCGACCGCATAGGAAAGATACGAGGTGGGGATGAATTGGGTATGCCCCATCGCGCCCGCCCAACTGCCGGTCATCTGGCGCGGATCGACATCGCCTGCCTGGACGATTTGTAGCGCAGCAATCAACTGGCTTTCGAAGAATTTGCCACGCCGCCCGTCATAGGCGAGCGTCGCCAGAGCCTCGATCAGCGGCGTGTTGCCTCGGTACGTACCGTAGGAGCTTTCGAGTCCCCAAACCGCGACGACGACTTCTTTGTCGACGCCATAGGTCGCCTCGATCTGCTCCAGAAGATTGCGGTGTTGAGCGAGTGCCGCCTTGCCGTTCGCGACGCGGGTTTCTGACACGGCGGAATCGAGATAATCCCAGATCGTCTTGGTGAACTCGCTTTGATTGCGGTCTTTCGATATCACGTCGGCGTTGTACTCAATGCCGCGGAACGCGCTGTCGAAAACGTGGTCGCCTATCCCAGCTGCACGCGCCCTGCTTTGGAACCCACGAATCCAATGCCCGAACCCCTGATTGGCCGCAGCGGGTACAATCTCTTCGGGTCCGCCCATGATCCCCCCTTCAGCGGTTGGCGAGTTCGGCGCTATTCCTGCGGCAGCTGCCGCGAACGGCAGAAGCGCGAGAATTGTCATGATTCCGGCTGTGTATCGCATGCCTCACCTGCTCGTTTCTTGATTGCGGTGAGTGTAGCGCGACAGTGATCGTCCGAAAAGAGTCAGATCGCCCGCATATGCATCTTACTGGTTGTCAGCGGCGCTTGCGCTCAACTTTGCGACGGGTGCGGCCCGGTTTCGCCCGTGCCGGGCCCGGACGGCGCCCGCCCGGCCGACCGCGCCTTGCCGATGCACCGGCCGCCATCGGCCGCCCTTCGATCTCCAGAAGCTCCAGCATCAGGCCGCCGGTCACCGGCACGGCCTCGGCCAGCCGGACGGTGACCCGTTGGCCCACGCCAATCTCGGTTCCGGTATCGGCCCCCATCAGCGTCTGGCCCCTCGGGTCGAAATGGAAGAACTCACGCCCGAGCGTGCGAACCGGAATCAACCCGTCCGCGCCGGTCTCGTCGAGCTTCACGAACAGCCCGAACCGCGTAACTGTGGAAACGCGGCCTGCAAATTCGCTGCCCACCCGGTCGGCGAGATACGCCGCGAGGTAGCGGTCGGTCGTGTCGCGCTCGGCCGCCATCGAACGCCGCTCGGTGTCGGAGATGTGTTTGGCGGTTTCCTCAAGCATCTCGATGTCCTGCGGCGACAGCCCATCCTTGCCCCAGCCGTGCCCTGTGATTAGCGCGCGATGCACGATCAGATCGGAGTATCGCCGGATCGGCGAGGTGAAATGCGCGTAGTGCTTCAGTGCGAGCCCAAAATGGCCGAAGTTTTCCGCATTGTAGTAGGCTTGGGTCATGGACCGCAGCGTCGTGATGTTCAAAAGCTCGTCGAAATCGGTGCCCTCCGCTTGGGCGAGCAGGCGGTTCAGATGCTCGGTCTTCAGGACCTGCCCCTTGGCGAGCGTGAAGCCAGACGCCTCGGCCACCTCGCGAAGCGCGTCGAGCTTCTGCGGCGAAGGCTCCTCGTGCACCCTGTAAAGCAGCGGTCGGCGGAGGCGGATCAGCTCCTCGGCAGCGGCGACGTTGGCGAGGATCATGAATTCCTCGATCAGCCGGTGTGCGTCGAAACGCTCGCGCAGCGCGACGGAGGTGACGCGCCCGTCCTCGCTGAGTTCGATCTTGCGTTCGGGCAGGTCGAGGTCAAGCGGTTGGCGCATCGCGCGGGCCGTCTTCGTCGTCTCATAGGCGGAGTAAAGCGGTGCGATGACCTCGTCAAAAAGCTCGTCACAACGCGTGTTCGGACGTCCATCTTGCGCCTCCTGTACCTCCGCGTAGTTGAGGCTGGCGACCGATTTTATCATCGCGCGCGTGAAGCGGTGCGAAACCTTCCGGCCTTTGGAATCGAGCTTCATCCAAACCGCGATTACCGCACGCGCAACGCCTTCATGTAATGAACACAGGTCGCCCGACAGCCGGTCCGGCAGCATCGGCACGACGCGATCCGGAAAATAGGTGGAGTTGCCGCGATTCCGAGCCTCGCGGTCGAGCGCCGAGCCGGGGGGGACGTGGTGCGCGACATCGGCGATGGCGACCCAAACGATGTGACCGCCTTCGTTCTTTGGGTCCTCGTCGGGATGCGCGTAGCAGGCGTCGTCGTGGTCGCGTGCATCCGCGGGATCAATCGTGATGAAGGGCAGGTGGCGGAGATCCTCGCGGTCGCCGAGCGGCGCGGGGTTCATGGCATCCGCCTCGGCGATCACATCGTCGGGGAAGTCGTCGGGTATGCCGTGCTGGTGGATCGCGATGAGCGAGACAGCCTTCGGCGCCGAAGGATCGCCGAGGCGTTCGACCACCCGTGCCTTAGGCAGTCCCATGCGACCCTTCGGACCCGCCTGTTCGGCCTCCACAAGTTCGCCGTCCTGCGCGCCCTGCGTGGCGTCCGGCGCAACGGTCCACTCTTTCTCCGCGCCCTTGTCGATGGGAACGATTCGTCCGCCTTCGGTCCCCTTTCGAAAGACACCGAGAACCTTGTGTGGATTGGTCCCGATCTTGCGGATCAACCTCGCTTCGTACTGGTAATCCTCACCGCGCGTCTCATTGACGCGCGCAAGGATGCGGTCGCCCTCGCCTAGCGCCGGGTCGCTGTTGCGCGGCTGGAAGAGCACGCGCGGCTCCGGCCCCTCGCCCTGCCATTCCATCGGCCGCGCGAAAAGGTCGCCGTTCCGGTCAGGAGTGAGGATAGTGAGCACGGTCACCGGCGGCAGTTTCTCGGGGTCGCGGTAGGACTTGCGGCGGCGTTCGAGCGTGCCTTCCGCCTCCAGTTCTTTCAGGAGCCGTTTCAGCTCGATCCGATCGGCGCCCTTGATGCCAAAAGCCTTGGCGATGTCGCGCTTGGCAGAGAGGCCAGGGTTCTCTGCGATCCAGTCGAGGATTTCTGTTTTGGAAGGAATGCGCGCCATGCCGATCACCTAGCACGGGCCGAAATTGGCGTCATGCGAAAATCGGAGACGGACACATCAGGCGAAGTAGTCCCGCAATATACGCCGGTAAACAGACTTCAGGGCTCCGATCTGCGCGATCTCGACGCGCTCGTCGACCTGATGCATCGTTTGACCTACGAGCCCGAATTCCACGACCGGACAGTGCTCTTTCACGAAGCGCGCATCAGATGTGCCACCTGAGGTGGAAAGGACCGGATCGACCCCCGTCTCTGCCATCACGGCAGCGGCTACGAGATCGACCAAGGGGCCCGGCGGCGTCAGGAAACTTTCGCCCGACACCTGTATCGCCAACCCGATCTTCACCCCGGTTTCGTCTTGAACCTCCGCTGCCTCTTCACGCAGCCAGTCGGCGAGGCTTGCCGAGCTATGCGCGTCGTTAAATCGGATGTTCACGACCGACCGCGCCCGTGCCGGGATAACATTCGAGGCGACATTGCCTGTGTCGATGGTGGTGATCGCCAGTGTCGAGGGATCGAACTGTTCCGTCCCGTGATCAAGGTGATGAGACGTGATCCGGGCCAAGAGGCGCACCAGTGCGTGAAGAGGATTCCGGGCACGGTGGGGATAGGCTGAATGACCCTGCTCGCCTCGTGCCTCGAAACTAACCGTCATGGAGCCGCGGCGGCCAATCTTGATCATCTCGCCCATCCGCTCGGGGCAAGTCGGCTCTCCCACGAGGCAGACCGACATCGACTCGTCTTGCGCCTTCATCCAGTCGAGAATGGCGACCGTCCCATCTTTTCCCGGACCTTCTTCGTCCCCCGTAATCGTCACGATCACTGCGCCGTCCGGAGGTGTTTCGCGCACGAAATCCACCGCCGCGGCGACGAAGGCGGCGACGCCAGATTTCATGTCGGTGGCGCCGCGCCCCCAAAGCCAACCGTCCGAGATCTCGGCTCCGAACGGATCGCGGCTCCAGGCGGCGGCGTCGCCCACCGGGACGACGTCAGTATGGCCGTTGAAGCCGAAGCTTTTCGCTGCGCCCTTCTTGCCCCACCGCGCGAAGAGGTTGGGCGTGCCGTTCCGATCGACGCGGTGACACTCGAACCCCGCCTCGCCAAGGATCGTCGTCAGTAGGTCAAGCGCGCCGCCCTCTTTCGGCGTCACGCTAGGGCAGCGGACCAGCGCGGCGGTCAGGGCAACGGCATCGACGTGTTCGGGCAAGACAGGCTCCCAAGTTGGACTGCCAAAGCGTTAGCCCCGATGACGGCGGGCTGCAATCCGCAGGACTGTTGCGCCCACGCCACCGCGTTCCTGCGCCATCGAAACCGCCCGATCAAGAGGGATTCACAAATCGGCGGCAGTCGGACATACTCGTAGGCAGAAAAACAAGACCCGAGGCAGGGCAAACGCATTTCGGGGCGCAACGTCCTCCGAATTGAGCAGTTGGCGGAAAGGAGCGGGGCATCATTCCCCCGTCTGCAGTTTGCACTGCCTCACGAGGTTGGAGGCGGGCACGATGACCAGAGCATGGCTCGGGTGCAGAGCACTTGCGCTTCGCGCAGCCGAGGCAGTGCGGCTATGACTTGGCGCACCATATGGAGCGCGGACGGCACTGCGCGGCAACTCAACCAGGCGCCGCTTCCGGAGCGGATTGACCGCGGCACGCTTGTCATCGAACTCGATCTGGCTGAAATCGGCTTGCCTAACGACGGCGAGCCGGTGCTGAGGCTCGCGCGGCATCTCGAGCCCAAGCGGATGTTCTCGATTGAGCGCGGCCAAGACGTGAGACTGCACCTCTTGCGGCGCCATGGGCCAGAGGTGAGCCACCTCTCGGTTGGGCTCGGTCTCGAGCCGATCTCCGGGATATTGAGGCTGACCTATCACTGGGACGCGGCTCGCGGCAGAAGTCTTCTGACAGCGGAGAACCTGACACGGGGTTCCATCCGTCAGCATGACGGGACGGACGCCTTGCCGATGCTTCGGGACGAGCTGGAATCTCTGCTCGCGCCCGGTGACAGTGGTAGACATGTCGCGATTGATTGGATCGGCCTTGCCGATCATTGGCATACCGTCGGTCCCATGCCGGGCTTTGCGCCCGGCACCGTGATCGCAACGCCCGAAGGTCCGCGCCCAATTGAAACGCTGAACCCCGGCGATCTCGTGTTGACCGCCGATGACGGGCCTCTGCCCGTCTTGTGGCAAGGTCGAGTGGCCGTGCCCGGCATGGGCCGAATGCGTCCAGTCCGATTGATCGCACCTTATCATGGATTGACCCGGGACCTCCGCATTAATCCCGGACAGCGGCTCGCGCTGTCCGGCCCCGAAGTCGAGCATCACTACGGCGAGGACGAGGTGCTTGTGGAAGCGCGCCATCTCGTGAATGGCCGGACGGCGGTCTGGGATTGTGAAGGTGCGCTGGAGACTTACCACGGTCTGCTGTTCGACCGGCACACAGTGATCGACGCGAACGGAATCCGGACCGAAAGCCTCTATCTCGGCCGTCTGACTCGTAACCCGGATCTTGCTCGGACGACGGCGCCCGCCGCGCTCGGACGGATACGGGAACTCCCGGATCACGCAACGCCGGTGCGGCCGGGGCTCAGAGACCACGACGCCTTCGCGCTCAACCTCTCACGGCTGAAAAGTCGCGCGCCGCTCGCTGCCTGAACGCCCATCCTTCAAGTTATAGATCAAACGTCGCGAAAACCGGCGCGTGGTCAGACGGCTTTTCCCAGCCCCGCGCCGAGCGCAGAACGCGGCTGCCATGGCCCGCGTTCGCGATGTCCGGCGTGGCCCAGATGTGATCGAGACGACGGCCCTTATCCGCCGCATCCCAATTCGGCGAGCGATAAGACCACCAGCTGTAGAGCAGCCCCTCAGGAATGTCTTGCCGGGTGATGTCGACCCATTTGCCGGCATTTTGCGCCTCGCCGAGGCCCTCCACCTCGATCGGTGTGTGACTGACGATCTTCAAGAGTTGCTTGTGGCTCCAGACGTCATCCTCGCGTGGCGCGATGTTGAGATCGCCGACAAGGATCGACTTCTCGGGCTTTTCGGCGCTGGCCCAGTCGCGCATCGCTGCCACGTAGTCGAGCTTCTGGCCGAATTTTTCGTTCATCTCGCGGTCGGGTACGTCACCGCCCGCGGGGACGTAGAAATTGTGGATGGTGACTCCGTTTTCCAGCTGCGCCGCGATATGTCGCGCGTGGCCAAGATCGACGAAGTCGTGCGCGCCGATCTCTTTCAGGGGAAACTTCGAGAATATCGCAACGCCGTTGTATCCCTTCTGCCCACGCGCGGCAATGTACGCGTAGCCAAGGTCCCGGAATGTCTCTAGCGGGATCTTCTCGACCGGGGACTTGCATTCCTGCAGGCAAATAATGTCCGGCGCCTCTTCCTGCATCAGACGGGCAACGAGCCCCTCGCGCAGCCTGACGGAGTTGATGTTCCAGGTGGCGATGGTGAAGGGCATGGCGTTCTCCTCATCTGTCGGACCGCGCGAACTTAGCCGGGGCACCGGATGGTAGCAACGCATCAGCGGCGAACTCTTTTCCGCTTCTCGCAGGACATCTGCTTCATTCCGTCGCGGCAGCCTCGTCAGAAAAAAAGGCCGGGCTGAAAGCCCGGCCAGTCCAACAGGGAGGATATCACGCCATTACCCCGACGTGATCAGGGGATCTCTCATGCAACCAGTCTATACCCGCCAGATTCGGTGACAAGAAGGCGGGCATTTGACGGATCTGGTTCTATTTTCTGACGAAGCCGGTAGATGTGGGTCTCGAGCGTGTGGGTCGTGACGCCCGCGTTGTACCCCCAGACCTCGTGCAGAAGGACGTCGCGCGGCACAACGCCCTCGGTCGCACGGTAGAGGAACTTGAGTATGTTCGTCTCCTTTTCGGTGAGCCTGATCTTCCGGTCCCGCTCGTCGATCAGCATCTTCATCGCCGGCTTGAACGTGTACGGACCAAGCTGGAATATTGCGTCCTCGGACTGCTCGTGCGTGCGCAACTGGGCGCGGATCCGGGCCAGGAGCACGGGGAACTTGAAGGGCTTCGTCACATAGTCATTGGCGCCCGCATCGAGGCCAAGGATCGTGTCGGCATCGCCGTCCTGACCCGTCAACATCAGAATTGGACATTTGACGCCCTGCTTGCGCATCTTCTTGCAAAGCTCCCGCCCATCGGTGTCAGGCAAGCCCACGTCGAGGATCACGAGATCATAAATCCCCGCCTTCACTTTATCGATACCCTCGGCGCCAGTGCCGGCCTCGAAGACGTCGAAATCCTCGGTTGAAACGAGTTGCTCGGCCAGTGCTTCGCGCAGGTCTTCGTCGTCATCGACCAGCAGAATTTTCTTCAAGTTGGCCATTGGCTTGTCTCCTTCTTACTTCAAGAGATGCGTGCGGACCCGCAAATCGGCAAGTCACGGCTCTGTCATTTCACGCGCTCGTGTCGCGGAACCCGGGAATTGTTTCAATTTCAGCAGCGGCGGACTATCTAGAAGGGCGCGAAGTTTCAACGGATGTAACATGCCCCTTGGCCCCGATATCGTCGAACGCCTCAATCGCGGGCGCGCCGATCTGCGGATGGGCGTACCCGTTGTTCTTGTTGCGGGCGGACAGGGCGCGCTCGCACTCGCGGCCGAGGCTCTGACGCCTGAGCGATTCATTGCCCTCATGACATTGGGCGAAACCGTTCTCGCGATCACGGCACGGCGGGCGGAGACGTTGAGGGCCAGACCCTATGACGGAGACATTGCGCGGCTCATCGTGCCTGCGGACGCCACGCCGGCCTGGATCGCGGCGGTCGCGGATCCGGCGGACGACCTCACCGTTCCGATGAAGGGCCCGTTCGACTGTTCGCGGGGCGACGACGCCACCCTTGCGCGCGCCGGCGTCGAACTTGCCAAGTCGGCGCGGCTTCTGCCGGCGGCGTTGATCGTACCGGTGGCCGAACCGGCCCGGTTCGCTGCGAGGGAGAGCCTCACGCTCATCGACTGGGATCGCGCCGGCCCGATCATGCTGGATACTAGCCCGCTTCATCCGGTCGTCGCCGCCCGGCTTCCCATGGCAGCCGCCGAGGCCGGGCGTCTGCACGTCTTTCGTCCCGAAGACGGCGGCGAGGAACACTATGCGATCGAGATCGGCCAGCCGCCGCGTGACCGTCCCGTTCTCGCGAGACTGCATTCGGCTTGCTTCACCGGCGACATTCTGGGCAGCCTCAAGTGCGATTGCGGACCGCAGCTCCGCGCCGCGCTCACTCTCATGGGACAGAAGGGGGCTGGGATATTGCTCTATCTCAACCAGGAAGGCCGCGGCATCGGGCTCGCCAACAAGATGCGGGCCTACTCGCTTCAGGATCAGGGCTTCGACACGGTAGAGGCCAACCACCGGCTGGGCTTCGAGGACGACGAACGCGACTTCCGCATCGGCGCGGGAATTCTAAAGCGGCTCGGCTTTTCATCCGTACGGCTTCTGACGAATAATCCGGCCAAGATCCGCATGATGGAAGCGGCAGGCATTCGGGTGAGCGAGCGAGTTCCCCTCAAGGTCGGGCGGACGCAGCACAACGATGCCTATCTTGCGACCAAGGCTTCGCGTTCGGGCCACCTGCTATGAGCCTTGGCGAGCTCGTGCTCACCCCGACCGGACTACGCTTTCTTAGCCGCACCTTCCCGGTCACCATCGGCCGCACCGGCGTCACGACTGCCAAGCGCGAAGGCGACGGCGCCACGCCCGCTGGTACGCACCGCATCATCGGTCTCCTCTACCGGCCAGACCGCGTTGCCGGAACGCGGCTTCCGCCCTGGGCGCAACCGATTCACCTTCAGGATCGCTGGTGCGACGCGCCGGACCATCCATCATACAATCACCTGACGCGCAAACCCTTCGGCAACAGCCCGGAACGCCTGCGCCGCGCCGACCCGCTTTACGATCTGATCCTGCCACTCGACTGGAACTGGCCCAGGGCGGTGCCCGGCGACGGATCGGCGATCTTCATCCACCAATGGCGCCGCCCGGGTTTCCCCACCGCAGGCTGCCTCGCCCTGTCGCGCAGGGATCTTCTCTTCATTGCGCGCCACGCTCCGCCCGGCACTCGCGTAGTAGTTCCCACACGCGCATGATCCTCACCTTGCCCAACGCTTTCGGGGATGAACCCCCGACTCGATCCGGGGAAAGGGGCGGAAGGTACCCTCAGCGCTGTCCGTAATCCCGCGCACCGAAGATGGCGGAACCGACGCGCACATGCGTCGCGCCCGCCGCGATTGCCTCCTCGAAATCCGCGCTCATCCCCATCGAAAGGCCCGAGAGACCGGTACGCTCCGCGATCTTCGCGAGCATTTCGAAATGCGGCCGCGGATCGTCTTCCTCCGGCGGGATGCACATCAGCCCCGTAAGCGTCAGGCCCATCCCGCGGCAGTCATCGATGAAGGCGTCGGCGTCATCGGGCAGCACACCTGCCTTCTGCGGCTCCTCCCCGGTATTCACCTGAACGAAGAGTTCCGGGCACGACCCGCCCTCCTTCGCCATCCGCGCAATCTTCTTCGCCAGGGACGGCCGATCGAGCGTGTGAATTGCGTCGAAAAGCTCCATCGCGGGCTTGGCCTTGTTCGACTGCAGCGGGCCGATCATGTGGAGAGAGACATCAGCGAACCGTTCTCTCAAGGGGGGCCACTTGCCCAGCGACTCCTGCACGTAGTTCTCACCGAAGATGCGATGGCCTTCTTCCAGCACCGCCTCAATCCGCTCCAGCGGCTGCACCTTGGAGACCGCGATCAGCGTCACCGATCCCTCCGGCCGCTGCGCCGCCATCTCCGCCGCCCTGATCCGCGCGGTAATCTCAGTCAGGGACATGCCCGCCTTCCCTCAGCGCGTCGAGCATCGGCTCCAGTTCCTTCTCGTAGCGCTGCCAGAGCGCAACGGAAGCCTTCGAGATCGGCTGGCGCACCTGATAGACGGAAAGTGTTTCCACCTTGCGCTTGGTCTCGTGGAAGCTGAGGCAGGCGTCTTCCCACTCAAGCCCGCAGGCGGCGATGAGCTTGCGCGTCTCGTCCTCGGGATTGGCGACGAGTTCCTCGTACTGCACCTCGTAGAACCAGTCGGGCACCCGCTCGCGCCAGAAGTCGATCACATCGACGAAGGTGCCATAGAAGGCAGCAAGGTCTTTCTGGTCGTAGGCATAGAGGTGCGTGTCGTCGGGGAACTTGTTCTTGTAGATCGACAGAAGGTTGTCGCGCGGGTCGCGGCGTACGACGACGAAACGCGCGTTCGGCATCGCGAGCTTCACTAGACCCATATACATGTAGGTCTGGATCGATTTGTCTGTGATCCGGTCGGCGCCGGGGAAGCGGGCCCCAATATACTCCTCGAAACGGTGCCCGAGCTCCGCGACGTCTTCCATCTTCGGCGGATGCATCTTCCGCGCGCTGACATCGTCAGAGATCAGAAGCTGCGCCGCCCTTGCGCATTCGCCGATTTCGCCCGCACCGGTGACGGTCGAGTGGCTGGCGATGATCTGTTCGATCAGCGTCGTGCCGGAGCGCGGCATGCCAGTGACGAAGATCGGCGCGAAATCGGTCGTGCCTTCGAGCTTGGTCCCGTGCCAGTCGATGCCGTCGAGCACGGCCTTCGTCTCCGCCACCTGTTCGCGGCGCAGTTCGATCGAATAGGGCGACATCTTGCGCATCAGCGCGTTCGCTTCGTCAAGGTAGCGGAAGACGCGGGCGTAATCCTGCACGTCCTCCAGCGCCTTGGCGATGGCGAAGCCCATGTTGACGCGATCGGCGTCCTTCAGCGCCGGGTTTTCGTAGCGGTCGAGCATCGTGGCTATGACCGGATCGTCAGACTTGGTTTTGTGCGACATGATGAAGGCGCGGAAGTTCTCGCCGTTCAGCGGGTCGAGTTCGAAGCCACGCCGGAAAAGCTCCTCGGCCTGGTTGAAATGGCCGAGCGTCTGGAGAAGCTGCGCCTTGCCGCCCGTCGCGACCGGGGAGTCCGGGTCGATCTGCAGCGCGAGATCGTAATTGGCCATCGCCGCATCGTCCTTGCCGAGCCGCGCCTGCGACTGGGCGAGAAGTGCGGTCGCATGACCGCTCTTGCCGCCGCCCGCCGTGTCGATCGCCTTCTGAAACGCCTGTTCCGCCTTCGCGAAATTCTTGAGTCTGGTGTAGAGGTTTCCCGCGGCGATATGAAACGGCAGCGCATCGACCCCCGCGGCCTCCGCCTTGTTCAAGAGAGTGCGTGCCGCTTCATAGTGACCGGACTGCGTATAGGAACTCGCGAGGTTCACGATCGCTGACGGCAGTCCCGGGGCCAGTGTGACGGCGCGGCGGAAGAGTTGAACTGCCTCCGCATCGCGCTTCCGCTCGATGAGGAACCGTCCGAGATTGTCGTATGCCTCGGCATAGTTTGGATCGGCCTGAATCGCGCGCCGGAAGCTGGTTTCCGCCGCGCGGTCCTTGCCGAGATTCACTTGCGCTGTCGCCAGGACGTTCAGGGCGAGAGCCGACTGCGGCTGCTGCTTGAGAACGGCAAGGGCGGCGCGTTCCGCTTCATCGTGGCGGCCGGCTTCCATCAGGCCCATCAGCCCACGGATCTGCGCAGGCTTCGCGCCCCCCGTCGCCGGTCGGGTACTTGCGCGCCGTGCCCCGAAACGGTCCTGTAGAACGATCTTGGTGTCGGCAGCGACAGGGGCGGGTTTCAATGTGCGGAGGAATGCGGCCTCGACATCGGCGTTTCCGCCGAGCGCGACCGCCTCGGCCCAGGCCATCCAGATAGCACTTTCGGCAGGGCGCAGCTTCACGGCGGCCTGAAAATGCTGAAACGCCCGCTCAAAGCGATTGCTTGTCGTGAAGATGCGGCCCGCCTGGAAGTGCGCCTCAGCGATCTTCGGATTGGCCTCGATGATCCGCCCGTAGATCTGTAGAGCCTCTTCGAGCTTCCCCGCCTGATGCAGCTTTAAGGCCTCGGCATAAGTCTGCTGGACCTGGTTCGGAGTCATCACGGTTGTCATCGGGGCGTCCGGGCAGATGTCGGGTCGCGGCGGACCTTATCGCTGGCCCCCGGCAATGTCGAGTTGGCCCCGGACGGCCTCAAAAAGAAAAGAGCGGGCCGAAGCCCGCTCTCTCCCGATTTGTCAAACCGCTCGATTAGAACGAAAGGCCAAGGCCGGCCGACCAGGTGTCTTCGCCCTTGCCGTTGGCCGAGACGCCGTTGTCGCTCGCGCCGTAGCCGACCATCGCGACAGCGCCGCCGCCCAGGTCGTAGTTGGCCACGATGCCCCAGCCCGACGGATCGGGAACGCCAGCGACAGTCGCGTCGTACTCACCGTAGTTTACGCCGACAGTCAGCGCGCTCATGGTCGCAGGCGTGTAGGCCACGCCGATGCCCCACCAGCTGTCAACCGCAACGCCGTTGCCGACCGCATCGGGGATACCGTCGAGGTCGGCATAGCCGACTGCGACCGAAACACCCATGGCGAACGCCGCCGAACCGCTCAGACCCCAGACGCTGATGGCGCCGTTGTCCTGGTAGCCAGCGCCGACGCCGACATCCACACCCTGGAAACTGCCAGCCCACTTGCCACCGATGGCGAAGTTGACGTCGTTGGTGACGCCGTCGCCGAGAACGGGGTCACAAGCGGGACCCGTGCACGCCGTGTCGTCGTCCATTTCGGCCGAGATCGCGACGCCGAAGTCACCGAACGAGTACTCGTAACGCATGATCTGGTTGTCGTAGGCACCGTCGAGGCCCGTGAACCAGTACGCACCGGCGTGGGTCGAATGGTCGTCGGTCAGCGAGGTGCCGGTGTAGATTTCCGACAGGGCCCAGTCGAAGGCGCCGTCGGTTTCACCAAGCGTCACCTTGCCGAATGCGCCCGAAACGAAGAACGATTCGTCGTCGATGACCAAGCCGCCGTTGATCGCCGACGGGCTGTTGGACTCTTCGATCTGGACACGGCCGCCGAACTCGAGACCGCTGTCGGTCGAGCCGGAGAAGTTGAAGTTCACCTGCCAGTCATTATGGAACTGCGTCTCGAACTGCGCGGCGCCCGGGCCGTCGCCACCGCTGATACCGATCTCGGCGTAGCCCGAGAGCGAAACTTCCGCAGCCGCGGCGCCGGCGAAGCCGACGAGAGCGGTGGAAGCGAGAAGGATCTTTTTCATTTCGTATTCCCTCGTTGATCTCAAAGGTCGGCCCAACTCAGGGAAATCCGAATTGGGTATGCGTCTATTTCCGCTCTTGGGCCGGGCAATGCAATGGAAAGGACCGGTGGCTTGGGAAGACTGGGGCGTGATGGTGCAGTCTTGCCACAGTGCGGGCGAGCGGTCGGAGAATAGCGCAGAACCCCCTGACCGGAAAAGCCTTGTTCGGGCGGGAAGGCTCGGCTAGACAGCACAAAATTCACTGTCGTGGGGTGGGTCATGCAGGTCCGGATCATCATGCGCGGGGCGATTCTCGCCGGTCTCCTGGCCAGCCTTGGCGGGTGCAACGGATTCGGCTTCGGCGAAGGTGGCATCTTCGGACGCGATCGGGCGCCCGCAACCGATGCTGCAACACTTGAATCGCGCGCGCGTGCGGATCAGCAGCGCGCCAATCTCGAACGTGTATCGCCGCAGCGGCAACGGTCGACGATCTGGGACCTTTTTACCAACAGCGCCGACCCGAACAACACGGTCGAGGTCAACAAGTATCTCTGGCAGGCGTCGCTCGAGGTGCTGGACTTCCTTCCGATCCAGTCGGTCGATCCGTTCTCGGGCGTGATCGTCACCGGCTACGGCACGCCGCCGGGCGGCGGGCGCGCCTACCGCGCCACGATCTATGTTCAGGATCCCGCACTCGATGCGCGCTCGCTCAAGGTGGCGCTCGCCACGCGGGGCGGCGCGGTCGACGCGGCAACGCAGCGCGCGGTCGAAGACGCAATTTTGACCCGCGCGCGCCAGCTCCGGATTCGCGACAGCAAGCTCTGACCGCCGGGCACCGGCCCGGTCATCTCAGGACCCATCCGCGGGCAGAGGTAACCTCTGGACCTCGCGCGCCGCGCTTGTATAACCACGCGGACGAAGCCTCGAGGATAGACCATGTCGCGTTACGACTCCGCCGTCATCGAGCCGAAATGGCAGGAAGCCTGGGAGAAGGAAGGCATTTTCAAGGCTGAACGCGACCCCTCGAAGCCGAAATACTACGTCCTTGAGATGTTCCCCTATCCATCGGGTCGGATCCATATCGGACATACGCGCAACTACACGATGGGCGACGTCGTGGCGCGCTACAAGATGGCGAACGGTTTCAACGTTTTGCATCCGATGGGCTTCGACGCCTTCGGCCTGCCCGCAGAGAACGCGGCGATGGAGAAGGGCGTCCATCCCGGCGCCTGGACCTATCAGAACATTGCCGACATGAAGGATCAGCTGAAGCCCTTGGGCTACACCCATGACTGGAGCCGAAGCTTCGCGACTTGCGATCCTGAATATTACGGTCAGCAGCAGTCGATGTTCATCGACTTCATGGAAAAGGGCCTCGTCTACCGCAAGAACGCTGTGGTGAACTGGGACCCCGTCGACATGACGGTGCTGGCGAACGAGCAGGTCATCGACGGCAAGGGCTGGCGGTCTGGCGCCGAGGTCGAGCGGCGAGAGCTGACACAGTGGTTCTTCCGCATCTCGGATTTCGCGGGCGAGCTTCTGGAGGCGATCGACGGGCTGTCCGAGTGGCCCGAGAAGGTGCGCGTCATGCAGGCCAACTGGATCGGCAAGAGCCGGGGCCTGCAATTCGCCTTCTCGACCATCGGCGCGCCCGAGAGTTTCGACCGGATCGAGGTCTACACGACCCGGCCCGACACGCTTCTGGGCGCGAGCTTCGTCGCGATCTCTCCGGACCATCCGCTCGCCAAGCAGTTGGAGCGTCACGACGAGAAGATCGCCGCCTTTGTCGCCGAGTGCCGCCGGATCGGCACGTCGGAGGAGGCGCTGGAGAAGGCCGAGAAGAAGGGGCTGGAGACCGGGATCCGCTGCCGCCACCCTTTCGACGACGGCTGGGAACTGCCGGTCTACATCGCGAACTTCATCCTGATGGATTACGGCACCGGCGCGATATTCGGCTGCCCGGCGCATGACCAGCGGGATCTCGATTTCGCGCGCAAGTACGGGCTGCCGGTCGTGTCGACCTATGAACCGCTGTCGCCAGATGCGGACTTTCGCCACCCGGAGAACGGTGGCGACGCCTATGTTCCGATGAAGTCGGAAAAGGTGCGCTACATCAAGGGCTTCGCCGGAAGCGAGGAGCAGACCGGCGAAGGGGCGATCGATGCCGCGATCGCCTTCTGCGAAGGCAAGGGCGTCGGTCGCGGGGTCACCAACTACCGTCTGCGCGACTGGGGCATCTCGCGCCAGCGGTTCTGGGGCTGCCCGATTCCCGTCGTGCATTGCGGCGACTGCGGCGTCGTGCCCGAAAGGAAGGAAAACCTGCCCGTCAAACTGCCGAAGGACGTGACCTTCGACCGGCCCGGCAATCCGCTCGACTGGCACCCGACCTGGCGCGACTGCGTCTGTCCGCAATGCGGCCGGCCCGCCAAGCGCGAGACCGACACGATGGACACCTTCGTCGATTCGTCCTGGTACTACGCCCGCTTCACGGCGCCACGTGCCAAGACGCCGACGGTGATGGAGGACGCCGACTACTGGATGAACGTCGACCAGTATATCGGCGGCATCGAGCACGCGATCCTGCATCTGCTCTACTCGCGCTTCTTCGCCCGCGCGATGCATATCTGCGGGCATCTGCCCGAAAAGGCGGTCGAGCCGTTCAACGCCCTCTTCACGCAAGGCATGGTCGTGCACGAAACCTATGCGACCCGGACGGAGGACGGCCGGCCGGTCTGGCACCTGCCGGAGGATGTGACGCGGACCGAGACGGGCGCGACCCTGAAGGACGGCACGCCGGTCGAGATCGGCCCGCTGATCAAGATGTCGAAGTCGAAGAAAAACGTCGTCGACCCCGAAGATATCATCGGCCGGTACGGCGCGGATACCGCACGCTGGCTCGTCATGTCCGACAGCCCGCCGGACCGCGACGTGGAATGGACCGCGGCGGGCGCGGAAGCGACCCACAAGCACCTGGCGCGCGTCTGGCGCCTCGCCTCTGAGGTGAACACGCGCGGTGAAGGGGATGCTGCGCACGACGAGGCGCTTCTGAAGGCCACGCACCGGACCATCGCGGATGTCACCGACGGAATTGAGGGCTTTGCGTTCAACAAGGCGGTGGCGAAGCTGTACGAGCTTACCAACACCTTCTCGAAGTCGGACGCGAGCCGCAAGGCCAAGCGCGAGGCGATGCTGACGCTCGCGCAGCTCATGTCGCCGATGGTGCCGCATTTGGCCGAGGACATCTGGGGGATGCTCGGCGGCGAGGGGCTGGTCGCTCAGGCACCCTGGCCAAAGGCCGATCCGGCGATGCTGGCGGAAGACACGGTCACACTGCCCGTCCAGATCAACGGCAAGCGGCGGGCCGAGATCAGCGTTCCGAAGGACATGGCGGCCGCCGAGGTTGAAAAGATCGTTCTGGCCGAGGAAGCTGTGATCCGGGCGCTGAATGGCGGCGCCCCCAAGAAGCTGATCGTCGTGCCGGGCCGCATCGTCAATGTCGTCATCTGACCGTCGCACATTTCTTGCCGGGCTACTGGCGCTCTTGCTCGCGGGCTGCGGGTTCGAGCCCGCCTACGCGCCGGGCGGTCCTGCTTCCGGCCTGCTCGATCAAGTCAGAGTGGACGATCCGGCCGACAAGGATGACTTCGATTTGGTCGAGCGTCTCGAGGAACGTCTCGGTCGCCCGGGAAGCCCGCGGTTCCGGCTGTCCTATGACGTGAATACCAAGGTCGAGAGTCAGGCGATCACACCCGAAAGCGTGATCACGCGCTACCAGCTGCTTGGGAATGTGTCCTACAGGCTGCATGACATAGCCACTGATTCTGTGCTGAGCGCCGGTGAGGTGGCGTCATTCACGTCCTATTCGGCCGTGGGTACCTCGGTGGCCACAGCCGCTGGCGAAGCGGACGCCCGCACGCGGCTGATGCGGCTGCTCGCCGACCGGATGTTAACCGAGTTGATTGCCACGTCGGCGGAGTGGAACCGTCGATGAGGCTGTCGGGGGCTGCCGCCAATCGTTTCTTCGCCCGGCCAGAACCTGACCGCGCCGGGCTCTTGATCTACGGCGCCGATCCCATGCGAGTCGCGCTGAAGCGGCAGGAGGTCATCGCTGCGCTCATCGGTCCCGAAGGCGAGGCCGAGATGCGGCTGACTCGGATCGCCGCCTCCGATCTGCGCAAGGATCCTGCCCTTGTCGGCGACGCGCTCAGGGCACAGGGGTTTTTCCCGGGACCTCGGGTGGTCTTCGTCGAAGATGCGACAGACACGCTGGCCACTGTTCTGAAGGACGCTCTTGCGGATTGGAGCGCCGGGGACGCGATGCTCGTCGTCACGGCAGGCAGTCTCAACAAGTCCTCCGCGCTCCGGAGGACTTTCGAGGGCCACGCCAACGCCTACGCCGCAGGCATCTACGACGACCCGCCGTCGCGCGAAGATATCGAGGCAGAATTGGTGCGCGCGGGGCTCAAGGAGATCAGTCGCGATGCGATGACCGATCTGCATACGCTCGCCCGCGAGCTTGATCCTGGCGACTTTCGACAGACGCTTGAGAAGGTGGCGCTCTACAAGCTCGGCGATGCGGCACCTCTGTCGTCCGAAGACGTGGCCGCCTGCGCACCGGCCACGATCGAGGCCGAGCTTGACGACGTTCTCCACACCGTCGCCGAGGCGCGGACGCCGGATGTGAGCCCGCTCGTGCGGCGCCTCGAAGGGCAGGGCATCACGCCGGTCTCGCTATCGATAGCGGCTACGCGTCATTTCCGCGCACTCCACGCTGCCGCCTCGGCACCGGGCGGAGCAGCCGAGGGGATCGCACGCATGCGTCCGCCCATCTTCGGGCCGCGTCGCGAGCGGATGCTGCGGCAGGCACAGTCGTGGGGGATGCAGCGCCTGGAAACCGCGCTGTCAATCCTAACAGATACCGACCTGAAGCTACGCTCGGCGTCGCGCGCGCCGGCAATGGCCGTAATGGAGCGTGCGCTGATCAGGCTGGCGATGCTAAATCGGCACTGACCCATTCGCTGAGCTTCACTTAGAGGGCCGCGTCAACACGGGGCGGAAACATGCCTATCGGCGCTTGCGCCCGTTGCGCCCTCATGGCTCCATATCGGGCAGGTTCGGGAGAAACCGTATGTACACCGTCATCGGGACCGCCAAAAGCCGTGCGGCGCGGGTTCTCTGGATGCTCGAAGAGCTTGGTCAAGCCTACGATCATGTCGCCGCGCCCCCGCGTTCCGAAGGGGTCACGGCCTTCAATCCCGCTGGCAAGGTTCCAGTTCTGATCGAGGATGGGACACCAATCACCGATTCGACGGCGATCATCCAGTACCTCGCAGACAAGCACGGCCAACTGACGCACCCAGCCGGAACGCTGGAGCGCGCGCGCCAGGACAGTCTCACCCAATTCCTTCTTGATGAGTTTGACGCCGCGCTCTGGATGGCCGCCCGGCACAGCTTCGTCCTACCCGAGGAGCTTCGCCACGCCGCAATCAAGAACACATTGCGGTGGGAGTTCGAGCGCAGCCAAAAGACGCTTGTCCACCGCATGGGCGAGGGTCCGTTCATCATGGGTGAAATGATGACAGTGCCCGATATAATCCTCACCCATTGCGGCAATTGGGCGCTTGGCGCAAAGTTTCCAATCACCGAGCATCGGCTGACTGAGTATCTTGACCGGATGCGACGCCGCCCGGCCTACAGCCGGGTGATGTCGCAATGGAAATAGGCGCTTTGCTTAAGGGCAGGCCGCCACGTAGCGGTTGCCGTAGCGATCCTGATAGACGCAGTCGCCAGGCTTCTGCGCTTGCCCGATCAGTCCGCCGACGATCGCGCCCGCCGCGCCGCCCATCAGAGCGCCCTCGACGCGGTCGCCGTCATCCGAAACGGCCGCTCCGATCGCGGCGCCGGCAAGCGCGCCGGTTCCTGCGGAGCGCTGTTCCTGCGTCTGGCAGGCGGCAGCGGCGAGCACGATCGGCGCGACAAACATCAATCTTTTCATGTCACCCTCCTGGGTCTGGGTTATGGTTCCCGATCCTATCCAACGCCGGATCGGCCGGGTAGGTTCCCGCCGCACTCAGGCGGTTCGCTCGCGTATATCCGCCGATGCCGCCCGACCCGCCCATTGCCCCGTCGCAAGGCATGCGGTCAAGAGATAGCCCCCGGTGGGTGCCTCCCAATCCAGCATTTCGCCACAGGCAAAGACACCCGGCAGCGCCTTGAGTTCCAGCCCACCTGTCAGCGCATCGCGGCGTATACCTCCGGCGACAGATATCGCCTCGTCGATCGGTCGCGGGCCCTGATGCGGCACGGGCAGCGCCTTGACAAGTCGTGCGAGCGCGTTTCCTCGCGGCAACGGACGGCCCCACTCCTGCAACAGCGCGATCCGCACCGGGTCAAGCCTCAGCGCCTTTCTGAACCAGTTCGTCACTGAAACCTTTCCAGGCCCTGTTGAAAGCTGCGCTGCAAGTTCTTCCTCACTGCGGTCAGGCAGCAGGTCGAGCCGCAATTCCGCGCCTTCCCTGACCGCGCGCGACACAGCATAGAGTCCGCCGCCCTCGAGTCCATTGATCGATATCACGAACTCCCCACGTTCCTCCTGGTGTCCGGCAATCAGAGCAGCTCCTTTTACCGGCTGGCCGAAATAGCGGGTCATATGCGCCGACCAATCGACACGGAACCCCACGTTTGCCGGCTTGAACGTTGCGATCGCGACACTCTTTTCCGCTAGTCTTGGCACCCACGCTGCGTCCGAACCGAGCCTAGCCCAGCTTGCACCGCCCAACGCGAGAATGGTCACGGCGGGGTTGAGGACCTGCCGTCCGCCGGGCGTGTCGAAGGCGAGGCCGCCATTTTCGAAACCCAGCCATCGCCAGCGGATTCGCAGATGCACCCCCGACGCGGCGAGTCGCCCGAGCCAGGCGCGCAGAAGCGGAGAGGCCTTCATCGCCTCTGGGAAGACCCGACCTGTGGAGCCGGTGAAGACCTCCTGCCCGAGCCCCCTGGCCCAGTCCGTCACCTCCTTGGGCCCGAACGCCTCCAGCATCGGGCGCAGCCAGTCGGCGTCATAGCGGCCGACAAATGCCTTGAATGGCTCCTCCTTGGTCAGGTTCAGCCCCGACTTACCTGCCATCAGGAACTTCCGCGCCGGGCTTGGCTTCGCCTCGCAAACCACCACGCTCCGCCCGGCGGCGACAAGCGCTTCGGCGGCCATGAGGCCCGCCGGTCCGGCGCCGATCACCAGCGCGTCGATCACGTCGGCACACCGCCTTTGATCTCCACGACACGGTGCGGATAGGGAATTTCGATCCCCGCCGTCTTCAGCGCGTTCCAGACCGCGAAAAGCACGTGACTCGCATACTTGTTGCGACCGTCGTCGATGCCGTGCACCCAGTACTCTACGGCGAAATTGATGCCGGATTCGCCGAAACCCTTCAGCTCGCAGTCCGGCCCCTCGGGCATTTCCAATACGAATGGCAGCGCCGACACAGCAGGGTTTATGATTTCGGGCACCCTGTTGATGTCCGTGTCGTAGCTGACCGAGAACTCGATCTCATAGCGGTTGGCGCTGCCCTGGTCGGAGTAGTTTACGACCCGCGTCGTGATGAAATGCTCGTTCGGCACTACAATCCACCTGCCGTCGAAGGTCTCGAGCACGCAGGCCCGCGCCGTCATCTTGACGATTGTCCCAGCTTCGCCGCCGTCAAGTTCGACGTAGTCGCCAACAGTCGTCTGCCCCTCGATCAAGAGAATGATGCCCGAGATGAAGTTTGCCGCGATCTGCTGAAGGCCGAGGCCGATGCCCACACCCAGCGCGCCGCCCAGCACGGCGACCGTCGTCAGATCGATCCCCATGATGTTCAGGAGAAGCAGGAAGGCGATGCCGAAGATAACGAGTTCGGCCGCCTTCGCGGCCAGTTCCCGTGTCGCCGGTCTTAACTCCTCCTGCGCCTTGATGTAGCTGGCGCTCCGCTGGTTCGACCACGACCCCAGCCAGAAGAGAAGGCTGCCTGCGATCGCGCCGCGAATGAGCGCCATCATCGAGAAGCTGATATTGCCCAGCTGGACCGTCAGACCTTCCAGCCACTCCGCCGCTTCATCCGTCAGGTCGAGAACATAGAGCGCGGCAACCGGGATCAGCACGTAGCGGCCGAGCAGCTTGAGGAACGGGTCGCTTATCACGCGCCGCACGAGCACCCGCGCGGCGATGAACAGGAACACTCGCTTGCCGAAGGCGATGACCGCGCCCGAGCCGAAGACCGAGCGCGTGACGCTTTCACCGACCGCTGTAAAGCCATAGGCGAGAAGCGGCAGAAGAAGCGGCAGGAACCGCAGGAAAAAGCGGCGCAGAATTGCGAAGGGGCCACGCGCCTCCTTTGCCGGGGCAACGAGCGCTTGTATCCGGCGGCCGAGCTTACGCGCGACGACGACCGCGACAAGCCATGACACGACGAGAATGGCAAACTGCGACCATGCCGCAGGACTTTTCACCCAGTCGAGCGCCAGCGCCCATCCCTGATCGAGAAAGCCGAGTGCCCTCGCGACGATTTCCGGCTGTCCTTCCATGCCCTTGCGCCTTTCGGATTGCCCGTTCAACCTGTGACAACAAACCGGGTTCGACTCAAGTGTCCGAACGATACGAAGACCGCGATCTGATCTGCCCGCTGTGCCGCCGCGCAATTCCAGTGGACGTGCCGCAGAGCCGCCACCACCTCGTGCCGCGTCTGCGCGGCGGGAAGAGTGGGCAGACGGTTCTGTTGCACCAGATCTGCCACGCAGAGGTCCATGCGGCGCTAAGCGAAGCAGAACTCGCGCGCAGCTATGCGACGATCGAGGCCCTGCGCGCCCATCCACGGCTCGCAAGGTTCATCGCCTGGGTCGCCAAGCGGCCGCCTGGCTTCATGTCGCGGACGCCGGGGTCGCGCCGGTCCGCGCGCGGTTGATCCGCGAATGGAGAGAACGTCTGGGCTAGCTCCGCACCGACCGATGTGGCACTGAGATATGAAACGAGGGGGAGCCGGAGGTGAATCGCGAACATATCGACATTGCCCGCGGCTGCGTCCTGCTGTCCGCCGCGCCGGACGCCATCGTTGACAACGTGCTGGCTTCTGCCCGGCTACGCGAATTCGATCGGGGCGCCACCATCTTTCTACAGGGTGAGCAGGCCAACGCAATCTACATCGTCGCTGAGGGCTGGGTGAAGCTGTACCGTATCGCGCCCAGCGGGGCCGAGGCTGTCGTCGGGGTCTTCACGCGCGGTCGCAGTTTCGGCGAGGCGGTGGCGTTTCAAAATCGCACGTATCCGGTCGCGGCGGAAGCTGTCACTGACTGCAAGCTGATCCGGATCGAGGCGGAAGCGTTCCTCAGGATCATCCGGGGCAACCCCGAAATTGCGCTTTCGATGCTCGCGGCGACCTACGTGCACCTTCACAGCCTCGTCGAGCAGATCGAGGCGCTCAAAGCGCAAACGGGCGCCCAGCGCGTCGCCGAGTTTCTGATGGAACTGGCACCCTGCCCGGGGGGTGCGTGCGAAGTCGTGTTGCCATACGACAAGGTGTTGATCGCTGGTCGTCTTGGCATGAAACCCGAAAGCCTCAGCCGCGCCTTCGTCCGGCTGCGCGACCAAGGCGTCACTATCCGTCACAACCACGCGCTTATTGAAGATCTAGGCGCGCTGCGCAGATTCGCGGAAGAGGATCCTGCCGCAGCCTGGAGCCGCTAGGCGTGTTCAGCCGAGGACGGTCAGTGCCATCAGAAGCAGCGTGTAGGCGGTGACGGCAAAGTCGAACCCCTGCCGCCACAAACCGGTACCGGCCAGCCCCAGATAGTGCCACAGGATCACCCGCGCCTTTGCCCAGCCAATGGCGAGAATTGCGAGGTTGGCCGCATCGATGGCCCATCCGCCGGGAAAGTCGCTTCGCGCCAGCGAAAGAAGCGTCGCGAACGCCGACAGGCCTAAAAGCCACATCCATGCACGTGTTGGTGCGGCGGTATGGCGTGCGGAGCTCATGACACCAGGTAGATGACCGGAAGCAGCATCATCCAGACGAGATCGACCATGTGCCAGAACGCGGCGACGGTCTCCGTCGTGTCCGGGCGCGGTCGGAACGTCACATAGGTCAGAAGAACGATCCCGGCCGCGACATGCGCGGCATGAAATCCAGTGAGCAGGTATGAGAAGGTGAAGAAGGCATGTGTATCGGTGGTGATGCCCTTGGCCGACAGGTCGGCGAATTCCGTCGCCTTGACCGCCAGAAAGACGATACCCAGAAGCGCCGCACCCGATAGAAGCCAGCGCGCCTGCAACACCCGGCCTTTAGCGGCCGCGCGGGTCGCGAGAGCGGCAAGCCAGCCGGATGTGACGAGGATCAGCGTGTTCACACCGGCGGCGGCGCGGTGCAGGTGCGACTGTGCCGCCGCGAAGCCCTCTGGGTCCGTCACGCGCACCGCGAGGAAGGCAGCGAGCCCCGCGCCGAAGACCAGAAGTTCGGACACGATGAGAACCCAGATCATCAACTCGCCAGGCAACTCGTCGCCCGGCGGGTTGGCAATTCGATCTGAAGCTGCTCGCGTCATGCCCCGACGAGCTGTCGGTAGATGTCTGGAAGCGCGCGCGTCAAATGCTCTGGCGCGGGGATGAGCGCGAAGCCGCCCTGCCCGAAAAGACGCGGGAACCACGACTTGCCGTCACGGTCTACTGTGATGCCGAAGACGGCGTGACCCGCACGCCGCGCCTCCATCACGGAGCGCCGGCTGTCTTCGATCCCGTGGCGGCCCTCGTAGTGATCGAGGTCGTTAGGCTTGCCGTCTGTGATCACCAGAAGCAGACGGCGCTTGCACGATTGGGTCGAGAGTTGCGCCGAAGTGTGGCGAACGGCGGCACCGAGACGCGTGTAGAAACCGGGCTTCAGACCGGCGATCCGCGCCTCCACGGATGCGGACATCGGTTCACCGAAGTCCTTGGCCGATTGCACGAAGACGCGGTCACGCTTCAGGCTCGAGAACGCGTGGATCGAGAAATCGTCGCCGCAGGCATCCAGCCCCCAGGCAAGCGCGGCGAGCGCTTCGCATTCGATTTCGATGACGCTGCGCCCTTCGTGACCGTGCCCGGGCACGGCCGCCTCGGTCGATCGCGAGATGTCGAGGAGAATCGACACGGCGAGATCGCGGCGCAACGGACGGCTCTGGCGCCAGACACGGTCGCTGCCTCGGCCCGTCGCGAGAAGCTCTGTATGCGCCCTGATGGCGCGTTCGGTATCGACCTCGTCTCCGTCCACATGGCCGGTCGTGGTCACCCGTCCGGGGCGCAATGCCTCGAACTGGCGGCGGACGGAGCGGATGCGCGCGGCGGCGCGGGGATCGTCGCGGAAGCCGATGCACCCGACCTCGGGCGCAGGTTCGGCCCGCGACGTCAGGACGCGTACGTGATCGGGCAGGTATGCGGCGCTTCGCGCATCCCATTCGGGATAGGTCAGCTTGCCCGACAGCGCTTCGCGCGCGGCGTCCTCGGGCGCAAGGTCGAGATGCAACTTGAGCCGGCTCGCCGGTGCCTTCGAGATCTGGCCGAGCCCGATTTCGTCCGTGTCCTCCGCCGCCTTCTTCGCGCTATCGGTATCGTCGTCCTCGACCCGACGGTTGAGGTTAATGAACTCCGCCCAGCTCAGGATCGCCTCGAACTTATGCAAGATGAAGCTGTCGGCGCGTTCTGCTTGGTCGGCGGCGCGGCGGCGGGCGCGGTGACTGCGCGCGATGTTGGCTTCGTCGGTTCGCGCGTCCGTCCGCTCGGTTTCCTCAGCCGCCGATGGTTCGGAGGACTCGATGCAGCGCAGCATCGGCCAAAGCGGCACAGGCTGAAACGTCCGGTAGCCGCGAGTTGCGCGCAGACCCGCAATATCGCCGGTTTCCAGCCGCACGGAAAGCGCAGCCGCCCCAAAGGGAAGCGGCGCCGGGTCGCCGAGTTCGTGGCGCACGAGAGCCTCGACCTCGGCTTCCATCGCAGGAAGCTGCGGAACGCGCCGGAGGCCGAGATGAAGCCGCGCGAGATCGTCATGCAAGGTCTGGTACCCCGGGGCTGCTTCCAGCGTCGCCTTCGTCATCCGGCGCGCCGCGATCAGCGCGGCTAGGTCGGCGCGGAGCGGATCGCATTCAGCCTGCGGCACGCCGGCATGGGCCGCCGCGGCGGCAAGCCAGAGATAGAGCGCGGCGTTTGCTGCGCGAGCGGGGAAGACGGCAAGGCTTTCGGGCAGGCGTAGGACTTCGCCGTCGAAACTCGCTCGCGGCGCGCGCTCGGCGGGCGTCCCCAGACGGCGGCTGAGGGACAGCCGATGGGTGCTTTGCTCCTCGGCCACGGCGCGAAGTTCTACCGCCGGGTTGCCGCCGAGACCGCGGAACAAAACTGCCAGCCGCCCCCCGACTTCGGAAAGGCCGACACGTGCTCCCTCGTGGACGCTCGGCGCGTCGAGACGGCTGGCATAGGCGTGCCACAGTTTCCCGATCGTTTCCTCGGGTTCCCATGGCTCGATGTCGATCTGCGCCACGGCCGGCCTCACCCGAATACAGCCGTGACCAGATCGAGGAGCCCGCCTTTCGTGTCGGGGTCATCGGTGAGCGGCTCGATCATGGCCGCGAGGATCGCGCGATCCGTGGACATGCCACCCGCGATCAGCGTGGCGGCATAGACTACGAGCCGGGTCGAAACTCCCTCTTCCAGATCCTGGCCCTTCAGTGCGCGAAGCTTGTTGGCAAGACGCACGAGCGGCGCGACGCGTTCCTCCGAAAGTCCGCTTTCGCGCGCCACGACGGGGACTTCATGCTCGGCCCGCGGGAACCGGAACTCTAGACTGATGAAACGCTGGCGCGTCGACGGCTTCAAAGTCTTCAGAATATTCTGATAACCGGGATTGTAGGAAGCAACGAGCATGAAATCGGGAGGTGCCGACAACTCCTCGCCGGTCCGGTCTATCGGCAGGATGCGCCGGTCGTCCGTCAGCGGGTGAAGAACAACGGTCACGTCCTTGCGCGCCTCAACCACCTCGTCGAGATAGCAGATCGCGCCTTCCCGCACGGCCCGCGTCAAAGGTCCGTCGACCCACTGCGTCTCTCCTCCTTTCAGGAGGTAACGCCCGATCAAGTCGGCGGCGGACAGGTCGTCATGACAGGCCACCGTGTAGAGCGGCCGGCCCAGCCGCGCCGCCATGTGCGCGACGAACCGTGTCTTTCCGCAGCCCGTCGGCCCCTTCAGCAGGACCGGGAGGCATTTGTCGCTGGCCGCCTGGAATAGTCCGCACTCATCGCCTTGCGGGAGGTAGAAGGGGGCCTCGGCCCCCGTTACGTTGATGCTTCCGTGCATCATGCGCCTCACTCCGCTGCCGTGTGTTCAGCGTCGATCCGGGCCTTTTCGAGCGGGCCCGGCTCAATGAATTCGCGGCGCGGCGCCAGCACCGAGTAGATGAAGAGAATCGCGCCCAGCACGACTGCGATGCCCGAACCGAAGCGCATCACATAGAACACCCAGAGCTGGTCCTGCACTTCCATGTAGTTCATGCCAAGTACGCGCTGGAGGTGCGTCTGAACGGTACCAGCGAAAGTAAGCGTGAAGGTCATGAAGGTCATGCCACCCGCCATCAGCCAGAAAGAGGCCATATTGAGCACCTGGTTGTACGGATCGCGCCCCTTGAGCACTGGCATCGCGTAGGTGATGATCGCGAGGTTGAGGCACACATAGGCGCCGAAGAAAGCGAGGTGGCCGTGTGCAGCGGTGATCTGAGTACCGTGTGTATAGAAGTTCACACCGTGGAGAGTATGCAGGAACCCCCAGACGCCCGCGCCGAAGAAGGCGAGCGTTGCGCAGCCGAGACTCCATAAGAGCGCCGCCTTGTTCGGATGGTCGCGGCGGCCCTTCCAGACCATGACGAAGGCGAAACTCATCATCGCGAAGAACGGAATCACCTCGAGCGAGGAGAAGATCGAGCCGATCCACTGCCAGTAGCCCGGCGTGCCGATCCAGTAGTAGTGGTGCCCGGTACCGAGGATCCCCGAGAATAGTGCCGTTGCGACGATGACGTAGAGCCATTTCTCAACGACCTCGCGATCGACGCCCGTCAGTTTCAGCATCAGGTAGGCGAGGATCGAGGCCATGATCAGCTCCCACACGCCTTCGACCCAGAGGTGGACGACATACCACCAATATTGCTTGTCGAGCGCCAGGTTCGACGGGTTGTAGAAGGAGAAGAGAAAGAGCAGCGCAAGACCCCAGAGCCCGAGCAGAAGGATGTTCGTGACCGCCGTCTTGCGACCCTTAAGCACCGTCATCGTGACGTTGTAGAGGAATATCAGCGCCGCGACGACGATGCCCGCCTTGACCCATTTCGGTTGTTCAAGGAACTCGCGCCCTTCCTTGCCGAGAAGGAAGTTCCCCTCGAAGAGATTGAAGAAGTAGGTCAGGACCACGCCAACCGTACCCAGGACCAGGATTGCCAACTGGATGTAGGCCAGCGTCGACGAATGGATCTCGCGTTCGGCCTCCTCCGGCAGCAGGAAGTAGGCCGCGCCGAAGAAACCGAGAATAAGCCACACGATAAGGCTGTTGGTGTGCAGCATCCGCCCGATATTGAAGGGCAGGACTTCGCTCAGGAAATTGCCGTCGACGTATATCCAGCCGAGCACTAGACCGAGCGTGACCTGAACGGCGAACAACGCCATGGCGACGATAAAGTAGGCCAGGGCGATCTTTTGCGATTGATATCTCATGGCGATGTCTCCTCAGCCGGCATCGTTGGGCGGCCAGCCCTGCGTGCGGATCTTGTTGGTCCACAGAAGGAAGTCGGCGAGTTCGCGGTACTCCTCGTCGCTCAGGCCGAAATTCGGCATCTGGCGACGACCCTCGATGCCGGTGGGCATCGCTTCCATCCAGCCTTTCAGCACCTCCATCGCCGCCTCAGGGTCGTCCGCGACGCCCCAGCGCGTCATCACGTTTCCAAGCTCGGGCGCGAAGTATGCGCCTTCGCCGAGGATCGTGTGGCAGTTGATACAGGCGTGCTTTTCCCAGATGTGCTTGCCTGCCGCCACGCTGTCGGTCAGCGGCATGTCGGCCGTGGATGTGTTCACGATATAGCGGTGGCTGTGGAACGACAGCCCGATGAAGATAAGGATGAAGAACAGTGACCCGCCGTAGAATATGTTTCGGGCCATGCTCTTGGTCATGACGTCGCGCATGGCGGCAATCCTTCCCGGAGCGGTTTGACTTGGCTCTATCTGAAGGCTTGGGCGCGTCCGGTCCTTAACGAAAGTCAATCCGGCGTCAGATCAGCACCCTGTCCGCGCGGCGGGGAACCGGGCGAGCGCGTCGTCGATCGCGGGCCGGTCCTTCGGGCAGAAGGCAGTCGAAAGCGCGCCGGCCGTGGCGACATCTGGGGCAGAAACGGCAACGGTGGTCCAGCGCGGCAAGGCGCCCGACGGATGCAGGTTGTGTGCCGAGCGCCGGCCGATCGGTGTCCCCGTCTACGAGGATGTCGCTTACGCCGGGTCGCTGAGGCCAGCGCGGGCAAGCTCGCGCCCGTCCGGACCGGCAATGGCGGCCTGTCACGCGCGCAACATTCCGGCCACACGCCGCGATCTCGCCCATGTCCACGAGCACGTCGCGGAACCCATCCGCGCGCGGGAGCGCGGCGACTTCGGTCCGCCGCGTGGCGCTGCGCGACGCCGTTGAATGTGGGCGCCATGCCGGGATCGAGACGCATTTCCCGCGCCGACGGCCGCACCCGGCCCCAGCCAACGGGTCTCCGCGCCGCCTCGACATTACCGCCCGTTGCCATGGCGCGCCACAATGGCTGAACTGTCGGGTCGAACGTGCCGCCTGTCGCGTCGTGGAGGTCCGGGGCGGCGACGAGCGAGAGCGCTGCGAGAAGCGTTGAAAGGAGGCGCATCGTCCTGGATGCGGAAATTACTCCGGACCCTGTGCTGATGCTCGCCCCGCCGCCTTAACGAAAGTCAAGGAGCGGATCGCGCCGCTCACGCAAGGTCGCTCGAGCCTCACCAGCGTATTGGAGAACACCCATGACATCCCGAGCCCCACGCGCCAGGCGTGCGCTGCTGAGCAGTGCCACGGTGGCGTTCGCCCTGTTCGCCGGCCCCGCGCTGGCTCAGGAGAAGCCAGAGGAACACGGTGACGGTCCGTCCGCCGCCTATGAGCCCTCGATGACCACGCTCAGTCAAATCCAGGTCGAAATCCCGGGCCGAAAGCCGGACGACCCGGTGATCTCGGCAGAGGAATTTCAGCAAGGCACGCAGATCTACTTCGAGCGGTGCGCCGGCTGCCACGGCGTGCTGCGCAAGGGTGCGACCGGCAAGCCGCTGACCACCGACATCACACGTGAGAACGGCTACGACTACTTGCACAGCTTCATCACCTATGGCTCTCCGGCCGGAATGCCGAACTGGGGCACCTCGGGCGAGCTGAGCGAAGAGCACGTCGACCTGATGGCGCGCTATCTGCTCATCGAGCCTCCGGCGCCACCGGAATGGGGCATGCCGGAGATGCGTGACAGCTGGGAAGTCGTGGTTGCCCCCGAAGATCGCCCAACCGAGAAGATGAACGACATCGACATCGACAATCTGATGTCGGTGACGCTGCGTGACGCCGGCCAGATTGCACTCATTGACGGCGGCACATACGAAATCAAGGCAGTGATCAACACTGGCTACGCGGTCCATATCAGCCGCATCTCGGCCTCCGGCCGATATCTGTTCGTGATCGGCCGCGACGCTCTAGTCAACATGATCGACCTTTGGATGGAGACGCCGGCGACGGTCGCTAAACTCAAGGTCGGGATCGAGGCGCGGTCGGTCGAGACCTCCAAGTTCGAAGGCTACGAAGACCAATACGCGATCGCTGGCAGCTATTGGCCGCCGCAATACGTGATCATGGACGGTGATACGCTTGAGCCGCTCAAGATCATGTCCACGCGCGGGATGATCTACGACGAACAGACCTACCACCCCGAACCGCGCGTCGCCTCCATCGTGTCGTCACACTTCGCGCCGGAATTCATTGTCAACGTCAAGGAGACGGGCAAGATCCTTTTCGTCGACTACTCGGACATCCGGAACCTGAAGGTGACAGAGATCGAGGCAGAGCGGTTCCTGCATGACGGCGGCTTCGATTCGACCAAGCGCTACTTCCTGGTGGCTGCGAATGCTCGTGGCAAGATCGCGGTCGTGGACACCAAAGAAGACAAGCTGACCGCGCTCATCGAGACCGGCGGCCAGACTCCGCATCCGGGGCGCGGCGCAAACTTTGTCCACCCGGTCTACGGTCCTGTCTGGGCAACCTCACACCTTGGGGACGAGACGGTCACATTGATAGGCACCGACCCAGAGGGCCACGCCGACAACGCCTGGAAGGTCGTCGATACCTTCTATGCGCTCGGTGGCGGATCGCTGTTCATCAAGACCCACCCGACGTCCGACCATCTCTATGTCGACGCGCCCCTGAACCCGGACGCGGAGACTTCGGCCTCTGTCGCTGTCTTCAAGATTTCAGAGATGACGGCCGATGCTGATGCGGAATTCGTCACGCTTCCGATTGGAGAGTGGGCGGGTATCTCGGAAGGCCAGCCGCGCGTGGTCCAGCCCGAGTTCAACAAGGACGGCAACGAGATCTGGTTTTCGGTCTGGAATGGCAAGGAACAGGAAAGCGCCATTGTCGTGGTCGACGACCGCACGCTCGAGCTGAAGCACGTGATCAAAGATCCGCGCCTGGTGACACCCACGGGCAAGTTCAATGTTTTGAACACCCGCGAGGACATTTACTGACGCGTCCCTCCGGCGGGGGTCCCACACCCCGCCGGCCCTTCCCATTCACGGAGACGGCCATGAAGGACATCAGTGCAGGCAAAGTCTTCCTCATCGGCGCCGGGCCGGGCGATCCGGAGCTTCTGACGCTCCGCGCGCTCAATGTTCTGCAAGGGGCCGATGTGGTGGTCTTTGACCGGCTCGTCTCGGACGAGATCATGGCGCTCGTACCCGATGGCAAACGGCGAATCGACGTGGGCAAGCTGCCTGGCCATCACCCGGTGCCGCAGCCCGAGATCAACGACATCCTGATCGCGCTCGCGCAGGAGGGGCTGACGGTCGCGCGGCTGAAGGGCGGCGACCCGCTGATCTTCGCGCGCGGCTCGGAAGAGGCCGAGGCGCTGCGCGAAGCGGGGATTGCGGTCAGCTACGTGCCGGGCATCACGGCCGCGCAGGGCGCCGCGGCCGCGGCCGGTCTGCCCCTGACCCACCGCGGGCTCGCGACCGGCATACATTACGTAACCGGCCACCGCGCGCGCGACGCGCGGCTCGACCTCGATTGGGCGGCGCTCGCGGGCGGAGACTCCACGCTTGTCGTCTACATGGGCGTGGCGAATATCGCCGAGATCGCCTTCCAGCTCATGCGGCACGGGATGCCGGTCACGCTTCCGGTGCTCGCTGTAGCCGCGGCCACGACGCCGCGAGAGACGCGGATGGTCTCCACACTTGGCGCCATCGCCGCCGACATCGCCGGCGCCGCTCCGGAAGCGCCGGTGCTGTTCATCATCGGTCGGGTGGTTGGGCTCCGCGACCTTGCCGCGCGGACCTGTGCGGCTATGACTGGCGGATCGGAGACTGCGGCCTATGCGTAGCATCGCAATCCTTCTTCTCTCCAGCTTGCCTGCGTCGGCCGAGATAGCGACGGACCGCGCCAACCGGCTGGAGCACATCGTCGAGCAGGATTGCGGATCGTGCCACGGGCTGACGATGAATGGCGGGCTTGGTAGCCCGCTGACGCCCACCGCGCTGTCAGCGACCGAATCCGAGGGGATCGCCGAAATCATTCTCGAAGGCGTACCCGGAACCGCGATGCCGCGCTGGCGCCCGCTGCTCAGCGAAGAGGATGCCCTGTGGATCGCCGATTACCTGAAGGGACGGACAAAATGAGACCATTGGTCACCGCCATTTTCCTTGCCCTCTGCCAGCCCGCCGCCGCGATGGATCCATGCTGCGCAACCGGCGATCTCGGGCTTGTCGTCGAACGCACGACGGGCTCGTTGTTGGTCGTGGACCGGTCCGATCGCGCCGCGATCGGTCGGATTCAGGGGCTCGGTGACCTCAGCCACGCCTCGCTGACCTACAGCCCCGACGAACGTTACGCCTATGTGTTCGGCCGCGACGGCGGGCTGACCAAGGTCGACATGCTGACCCGGTCCATCGCCAAGAGAATCGTGCAGGGCGGAAATTCGATCGGCGGCGCGATTTCTGACGACGGGAGACTCATCGCCGTGTCGAACTACGACCCCGGCGGCGTGAAGGTCTTCGATGCCGATACGCTGGAGATGGTCGCCGATGTTCCCGCCGGCGCGAAGACCATCGGCCTCGTCGACGTGCCGGGCCGCCGCTTTGCCTGGTCGACATGGGAAACCGGCGAGGCATTCATGGCCGATTTCTCCGGTCCCGAGATGGTTCTGACCAAACTCGGCGATGTCGGCGCGAACCCCTTCGATGCCGTTCTGACCGAGGACGCGCACATATACCTGATCGGATTGTTCGGCGAGAAGGGCGTGACCGCTATCGACCTCTGGGACGAGAGGCCGAAGCCCGTGCGCTTCCTCAAGGACTACGGCAAGACCGACGACGACCTGCCGGTCTACAAGATGCCGCATCTTCAGGGCTGGGCCTTCACCGAAGGGCAATACGTCCTCCCCGCCATCGGCCGGCACGAGCTTATTTGGGTCGACCGCGAAAACCTTCAGGAAGTCGCGCGCACGCCCATGCACGGACAGCCGGTCTTCATCGTCGCGCAGCCGGGCTCTCCTTTCGTCTGGGTCAACTTCGCGACGCCCCTCAACGACACGGTTCAAGTCGTGGACAGCCGTACGCACGAGGCCGTGAAGACCCTGACGCCCGGCGCCGCCGTCCTGCACATGGAATTCGCGCCCCGAGGCGCCGAGGTCTGGATCTCCGCCCGCGACGACAACAAGGTCGCGATCTACGACACCAGGACTTTCGAATTGCTGGCCGAGATCGCGGCCGACACCCCGAGCGGGATCTTCTTCACCGCCCGGGCGCATCGGACGGGGCTCTGACCATGCTCGACAGCCTCGACCCCACGGACCGCCGCCTTCTCGACGACTTCCAGCGCGACCTGCCTCTCGTGCCCCGGCCCTTCGCGGCGATCGGCGAATGTATCGGCATCGACGAGGACGAAGTGATCTCGCGCCTGGGAGCGCTCCGCTCCGCCGGGATGATCAGCCGCGTCGGCGCGACCCTGCGCCCGAACACCGCCGGCGCCTCGACGCTCGCCGCGATGACCGTGTCTGAGGGGCGCGTCGAAGAGGTCGCCGCGATCATTGGTGAAGAACCAGGCGTCAACCACTCCTACCTGCGCGAGGACCCGTGGAATCTGTGGTTCGTCGCGACCGCGCCCGACCCGTCGCGGCTGGAGGCAAGCCTGTCACGCATCGGGGCGCGTAGCGGACTCAGGGTGCTCGACCTGCGCCTCGTGCGGCCCTTCAATATTGATCTCGGATTCAGGATGGGCGGTGCGCGGCCGGAAGTCATGCCGGCGCCTCGACCTGCCCGGCCCGAGATTCTTTGGGATGACGACCGCCCGCTTCTTCAGGCGATGAGCACCGGGCTGACACTTCTGCCACGCCCGTTCGCGATTCTGGGGCGCGATCTCGGGCGCGAGGAAAGTACGGTCATCAAACGCATCGGGATGCTTCAAGCGGCCGGCATTCTGTCGCGCATCGGCGTCATCGTCCGGCACCGGCCGCTTGGCTGGACGGCGAATGCGATGATTGTCTGGGATCTGCCGGCAGGCCGGATCGACGCCGCCGGTCCGGCGCTCGCCCGCCACGCCGGCGTGACGCTTTGTTACGAGCGGAGGACCGTGCCGGGCATCTGGGATTATCCGCTCTATTCCATGATCCACGCGCGGTCGCGTCCCGAAGCGCTTGCGATACTGTCGGAAGCTGCGCGACTGCCCGAGCTTTCCGGCGCCAGGCATCGCGTCCTGTTCTCGACCCGCTGCTTTCGTCAGACAGGCGCGCTGATCGAGGAGAAGGCGGCATGAGACGGACGCCCCTGCCCCCTGATTCCCTCGACGACACCGACCGCAGGGTCTTGAATGCGCTGCAGGAAGACGGATTCCCTCTCTCGCCGCGCCCATTCGCCGAAGTCGCCGCCCAGCTAGGCATCGACGAAAGCGATCTGATCCGCCGCCTGCTCGCGCTGCGCGACCTCGGCGCGATCACCCGATTCGGACCGTTCTTCGACGCCGAAGCCTTGGGCGGAGCCTTCTGTCTCTGCGCGATGTCGGTACCACCGGACCGCTTCGATGCGGTTGCCACGCTCGTCAACGCCCACCCCGAAGTCGCGCACAACTATGAACGCAGCCACAAGCTGAACATGTGGTTCGTGCTGGCGACCGAACGCCCGAAAGGCATCTCCGAAACCGCGGAGCGGATCGAGAAGGAGACGGGGCTGAAGGTGCTTCTCTTTCCAAAACTTCGAGAGTTCTTCGTCCGGTTCAAGGTCGCAGCATGACACAGCTCGACGACACCGATCGCCGCCTCATCGCCGCCACCCAGGGCGGACTACCCATCACGGCTACGCCCTATGCCGAAGTCGCCTCGTGGCTTGGTCTCGATGAGGCGGCAGTCATTGCCCGCATTCACGCCATGCTCGAATCCGGTGCCATCCGGCGCATCGCGATCGCACCCAATCACTTTGCGCTCGGCCTGACCGCGAACGGGATGAGCGTCTGGGACGTGGAAGACGACGCGGCCGAGGAACTCGGCGCAAAGATCGGCGCGCTGGACTACGTTTCGCACTGCTACCTCAGGCCGCGCGCCCTGCCCGACTGGCCCTACAATCTGTTCGCGATGATCCACAGCCACGACCGTGATGAGGTCGAGACACGGCGTCGCGAGATCGCGGCGCTTCTCGGCCCCGCCTGCAGAAGCCACGACATTCTTTACTCCACGCGCATCCTGAAGAAGGCGGGGCTGCGCCTTAGCAATGGGAGCTGAGCGATGTTCAGATTGACCCAGTACATGCACGAACTGATCACGCCCACGAAGCCGCGCAGGCGGCCGGGCCCGGTCAAACCGGTCGTGATCTGGAACTTGACGCGACGCTGCAACCTGCGTTGCCGGCACTGCTACACAACCTCGGCCGATGTCCATTTTCCAGGTGAATTGACGCACGACCAGGCGATGAGCGTGCTCGACGATCTGTCGGGCTTCGGTATCCCGGCGTTGATCCTGTCTGGCGGCGAGCCACTATCGCGATTCGATTTCTTCGATCTCGCCGAACGCGCGCGGACGCTCAGCTTCCGGCATCTGAGCCTCTCGACGAACGGCACCAAGCTCGCCGAGCACGCCGACCAGATCGCAGATCTGGGCTTCGACTATGTTGGCATCTCGCTTGATGGGACAGGCGCGGTGAACGACTGGTTCCGGGGCGTGGACGGGGCATTCGACGCGGCGCTCGAAGGGGTCCGGGCCTGCAAGGCGCGCGACATCAAGGTTGGCCTGCGCTTCACGATCACCGACGACAACGCGCATGCGCTCTCTGATATGCTCGACCTCTGCGACAGCGAAGGCGTGGATAAGTTCTACCTCTCGCATCTCGTCTACGCCGGACGCGGCGACAAGAACCGCGGCGAGGACACCGCGCATCTGCGCACACGCACCGCGATGGATCACCTGATCGAACGTGCCTGGGCCGCAGTCGTCGAAGGCCAGCCACTCGAGATCGTGACCGGTAACAATGACGCGGATGCCGTCTGGTTCCTGCGCTGGGTCGAGCGGAATTACAACGCGGAGAAGGTCCGCCACGTCCGGGCGCATCTCGAGGCTTGGGGCGGCAATTCGTCCGGCCTCGGCGTCGCCAATATCGACCATCAGGGCCGGGTCCACCCCGACACCTACTGGTCCGACTACACCGTCGGTTCGGTCAAGGATACGCCATTTTCCGAGCTCTGGACCGGCGACGACGTGATACTTGCCACCTTGCGTCAACGGCCCAGACCGCTCAAGGGTCGCTGCGGCGACTGCAAGTTCCAGTCGGTCTGCGGCGGCAATACGCGCATCCGGGCGTTGCAGGTGACGGGTGATCCCTGGGCCGAGGACCCGGCCTGCTATCTGACCAACCGGGAAATCGGCACGGAAGATACCGCGCGCCTGTCCGTCACGCCATTCCGGGGCAAGAGCCATGATCCGGCACATCGCTTTTTCTAGTGCTCTGACCGCTCTTGCCGCCCTGCCCGCGATGGCGGCGCCCGATGGGGCTGCACTTTACGGCGAGCATTGCGCGGCCTGCCATGCCGAGACACGGCTCGGCGGAATGGGACCCGCGCTGATCCCCGAGACGCTGGGCAGAATCAAAGGCGACGCCCTTCAGGAGGTCATAGGCAACGGGCGCGTGGCGACGCAGATGCCCGCTTTCGCCGGTGATCTGGCAGCCGAAGAAATCGCCGCGCTCGCCGCGTACATCTCCGCGCCTCTTGCCGAAGTGCCGGACTGGACGGCGGCCGATATAGCCGCAACGCGCGAGATGCGAGCCGACTACGCGGCATCCGACGCGCCCGTTTTTGAGGCCGATCCGATGAATGTCACACTAGTCGTCGAAACGGGCGACCATCATGTCAGTGTGCTCGACGGCGACACATTCGGCGTACTCGACCGGTTCTCGACGCCCTACGCCGTTCATGGCGGTCCGAAGTTCACGCCCAATGGTCGCTTCGTCTTCATCATGTCACGGGATGGCTGGGTGCAGAAGTATGACCTCTGGTCGCTGGCCGAGGTGGGTCGCGTTCGCGCCGGGCTCAACAGCCGAAACATCGCGATCAGCCATGACGGCAAGTGGCTTGCGGTCGCGAACTACCTGCCGAACACGCTGACGATTCTGGACGCGGCCGATCTTAGTGTCGCGCGCGTGATCGACGTGGTTGGCCGCGACGGTGCGACCAGCCGCGTCTCGGCCGTCTACCAGGCGCTGGATCGCGAGAGCTTCGTCCTCGCGTTGAAGGACGTGGCCGAGATCTGGGAAGTCGCGACCGTTCCCGATGCGGGCCCCTTCCACGAAGGCTTCGTGCATAGCCACGAGTCGGGGATGGAGGAAAGCCTGGCGGCCGAAACGGGGCTTTTCGCCCGCCGCCGCATTCCGGTCGAGGACCCGATCGACGATTTCTTCTTCAGCCCGGACTACCGCAACCTGATCGGTACGAACCGTGAGGGCGATCGGGGCGTCGTCGTCAATCTCGACGTCGGTCGCGCGATCGCGGAACTTCCGCTGCCCGGCATGCCGCATCTCGGTTCCGGCATCTCCTGGCTTCGCGACGGGCATCGCGTCATGGCAACGCCGCATCTGCGGGAAGGCATGTTGAGCGTGATCGACATGGCGTCCTGGCAAGTCGTGAAGACGATTAAGACGGACGGTCCCGGCTTCTTCCTCAGAAGCCACGCAAACACGCCTTATGTTTGGGCCGACGTGTTTTTCGGCCCGAACCACGACAGGATGCATGTGATTGACAAGCGCACGCTAGAGATCGTGAAGACGCTCATACCCGCGCCGGGTAAAACGGTCGCGCACACGGAGTTCACGCGCGACGGACGCCACGCGCTCGTCTCCGTCTGGGAGGATGATGGAGCGGTGATCGTCTACGACGCCGCGACACTGGAAGAAGTGACGCGCCTGCCGATGCGAAAACCCTCGGGGAAGTACAATGTCTGGAACAAGATCACCTTCGAGGATGGCACCTCGCACTGATCCACGCTGGCCGCTCTGGAGACTCGGGCTGCTGCTCTATCCCTTCGCGACGGCCGCCGTTGCAATCAACCTCTTCATGCTCGCCCTCATGGGCCAAGCGGTCGGCCTGCCTGCCCTTCCGCCGGTGACGGCGCTGGCGCTGTCCGTACCTCTCGGTTTCCCAGCAACCTGGGCGGCCGCCCGCTGGGTCCGCCGCCTGATCGACGAGGCGGAGAGCCGCTAAACCCTTTCCTGCGGGCGGAACAAGCCCTTCATCTCCGCGACATGCGATGTTTCGGCAGCGAGCGCATCTGCGGTCAGGGTCTCCACCGCACCGGTCAACGCCCGAAGTGCGACCACGCGGTCGACGAGACCCCAGGCAAGCGCCTCCTCTGCGCCGATCCGGGCCCCAGCCAGCAGGATCATCCGCGCACGAGAGGGTCCGATCAAGGCTTCAAGCCGCGGTGGATCGGAGGGTTGCGGAAGGTAGCCGCGCTGCATGACCGGATAAAAGAACTCCGCCCCGGACACCGCGATGCGGATGTCGCAAGCCAGCGCGACCCCGAAGGCGCCACCTGCAAGCGTGCCGTTCAGCGCGGCGACGGTAAGACAAGGCAGCGCGGCAATCGCAGCGGAAGCGCGCTCCCAGACCGGATCGCTGGAAAGGCCTGACTTCATTTCCTCGAGATCAGCGCCTGCCGAAAATACCTTTCCTTCCGCCGTCAGGACAAAGGTGCGCACCCCCGCGCCCACCGCCGCCTCGGCCGCATCCACGATTTCTGCCAGCATCGCGGCAGTAAGCGAGTTCGCCTTGTCCACGCGCGTGATCGTCACGCGCCACAACGCACCGTCTTTCTCTAGCCGGATCATCGCTGCCCTTGTCCCGCGCCATCGTTTCGCCCGATTGTGTCGGTGTAACAGCCGTGGATGGTGGAATTCCATCCCCCCTCCGCCCTTGACCCCACTTGGCACGAAGCGGATGCTGTTTGCGAATTCGACAACAAGGCAGGCTTGATTATGAAACAATGGAACGGGACCAGCGCCGTCGCGCTGACTGCCCTCCTTCTCGGTTCGACCGCTACCAGGGCCGACATAACCGCCAACGAAGTTTGGCAGGGCATGTCGGACTATTACGCCGATCTCGGTCAGCAGGTGGAAACCGGATCGATGCAGACGACGGGCGATACGCTTGTCATCACGGATGCAGTTTTCGCGTCGGAGACGCCCGAGGGCAAATTCTCCGCTACGATCCCGGAAATCCGGCTGCGCGAATTGGGCGATGGCCGCGTCGAAGTGACTATGTCCGAGGAAATCCCGGTACAGGTCCTGACCAAGCCGGAGACCGGCGAAACCGTCGACATGGGCATGAAGGTCACCCATTCGGGCCTGTCCATGATCGTCTCCGGCGACATGGCGGACACGGCCTACGACATCACTGCACCCGAGATGGCGTTCATCATCGACGGCATGAAGGTGGACGGCGCCGACGTACCGCTGCAGGTCAATGCGACGCTTACCGGAAACACCGGATCGTACAGGATGCTGACGGGCACCTCGCGCGAGGTGACCTCCGACATGTCCGCGGACAAGGTCGACTTCGAGGTTGGGGCGACCGATCCCAAAGGCAACGGCACATTCTCGGCCAGCGGTTCGCTGACGGGTCTTTCGGGCACGTCCTTCGCCGTCATTCCCGAGGGCGTGGACATGACCGACATGAACGCCGCGCTTCAGGCCGGGATGAACATGAAGGGTGAGTTCACATATTCGGGCGGCGGGTATGTGATGGACTTCCAGGACAAGGAGGAAAGCTTCAGCGCCCAGTCAACCGGCGAGGGCGGCAAGCTTCATTTCGAAATGTCGAAAGACGGCCTCTCCTACGGCGGAGAGGGCCAGAACTCCGATATCTCGATGCAGGCATCGGCCTTCCCGCTTCCGATTGACCTCTCGGTCGCCGAAACCGCCTTCAACCTCAGCCTTCCGGTCTCGAAAGGGGACGAAGCACAGCCATTCGGCCTTCTGTTGAAGTTCGTCGACCTTGGGGTTTCCGAGGGGATCTGGAGCATGTTCGATCCTTCTTCCCAACTTCCGCGCGATCCGGCAACGCTCATCGTCGATGTAACCGGCGCAGCGAAGTTGCTCATCAACATCTTTGATCCGGCAGAGGCGGAATCGATTGCCGATCAGCCGCCGGGCGAGCTTGAGAAAATTGACATTAATCAGCTGCAGCTCTCCGTTGCCGGTGCGGAACTGAGCGGCAAGGGTGCAATGACGTTCGACAATTCGATGGGCATGCCCAAGCCGCTCGGCGCATTAGACTTGCAGCTAATCGGCGGGAACACCCTCATCGACAAGCTGGTTGCGATGGGCTTCGTCCCTGCCGACCAGGCGGCCGGCGCGAAGATGATGATGGGTCTTTTCGCGATTCCGACCGGCGAGGACACGCTCACCTCAAAGATCGAGTTCAAGGAGGACGGTGGCATCTACGCGAACGGCCAGCGGATCCAGTAGGGCGTCACCCTTTAAGCAAGGCCGCCCCCGGTGACGCGGGCGGCCTTGTTCGTTTGCCGTGCAAGCGCGAATGGGCGGTCCGCCGACGCCGCCAGCTCCGCCCCGTACTTGCACGCAAGCTGCGCCCGGACTAGGTGCTAGGAAACGCAGGCCAATGCAGGATATTCCCATGACAAACCGGCTCGCCCAGCTGACCGAGGCGCTCCTTTCCGCCGCCACAAAGGCCGGTGCCGAAGCGGCGGATGCGATCGCGGTAGACGGAACTGCCGTGTCGGTCGACGTCCGGAGCGGCAAGTTGGAGCAGGCCGAGCGGGCAGAGGGAATCGAGATCGGGCTACGCGTGCTGATCGGCAAGCGGCAGGCCTGCGTTTCCGCCTCCGACATCTCGGACCGGACAATTGCCGAGATGGCCGAGCGTGCTGTTGCGATGGGAAAGGAGGCGCCAGAGGATTCGAGTGTTGGCCTTGCCGCGCCGGAGGAACTCGCGAAGGCGTGGGACCTGACACTTCTCGAGCTCGCCGATCCGGCGCCCGAACCGGCCGCGGCGGCGCTCGAGGACGATGCTCGCCGCGCCGAAGCTGCCGCGCTTGCCGTGGCGGGCGTCAGCCAGTGCGACCCGGCCGCCGCCAGCTACAGCCGCCGGCGCATTCACCTTGCCGCGACGAACGGCTTTTCGGGTGGCTACGCGCGGACCTCGCGATCGACTTCCGTCGTTGCAATCACCGGCGAGGGCTTGAAGATGGATCGCGACTGGGCGGCCGAGGCCCGCACCTACCAGTCCGACATGCCCGCCCCGGAAGAGATCGGCCAGCTCGCCGGTGAGCGCGCCGCCGCCCGGGCGGGTGCGCGAAAACCGAAGACCGGCGCCTTCCCGGTCGTCTTCGATGAGCGCGTCTCCTCGGCGCTGATCGGTCATCTTCTGGCGGCCATCAACGGCTCGGCGATCGTGCGCGGCGCGTCGTGGCTCAGGGGTGCGATGGGGGAGCAGGTGCTGCCCAAGGGGCTGTCGATCTTCGAGAATCCGCATCGCCCGCGCATTTCGGGCTCGCGCCCCTTCGACGCCGAAGGGCTGCCGACGGAGCCGCGAGACATCGTGCGCGACGGCATTCTGAAGGGCTGGACGCTCGATTTGGGCACTGCTCGCCGACTTGGACTAAATTCGACCGCTTCCGCAGCGCGCGGCACCTCCTCGCCGCCGTCGCCGAGCATCTCGAACATCGCGCTCACTCAGGGCGACAAGACCCGCGACCTTTTGCTCGCGGAGATGGGAACCGGGCTTTTGGTGACCTCGATGATCGGCTCCTCGATCAACCCGACGACCGGCGACTACTCGCGCGGCGCGTCGGGCTATTGGGTCGAGAACGGCGTACTCGCTTACCCGGTTAACGAATGCACGATTGCAGGCAACCTGCGCGACATGCTGATGCGGATCACGCCGGCTAACGACGCACGCGCGCATTTGAGCTATGTCGTGCCGTCGCTGCTCGTCGAAGGGCTGACCCTTGCCGGAGAGTGATCTCGATCTTCTGATCGATGCCGCGCGAGAGGCCGGCCGCATCGCGCGCCGCTACTTCCGCCGCGATCCCGGCATCTGGCACAAACCGGGCGACGCAGGTCCGGTGACCGAAGCGGACATCGCCGTTAACGACATGCTGAAGGCCGAACTGTGCACCGCCCGGCCGGACTACGGCTGGCTAAGCGAGGAGACGCCGGACGACGCCGCGAGACTTGACGCCTCGCGGGCATTCATCGTCGATCCGATAGACGGCACGCGCGCCTTCATCGACGGCGACACGAGTTTCGCCCATTCGCTGGCGATCGCTAGTGGCGGGGCGGTGACCGCCGCCGTCGTCTACCTGCCGATGAAGGACGCGCTCTATGCCGCCTCCGCAGAGGGGCCGTCAACTCTGAACGGGCAGCCCATCCGCGCCTCGGGCAGAAGCGTGGCCGAAGGCGCTACGCTATTGGCAACAAAGCCAAATCTCTCATCTGAACACTGGCGCGGGGGCGCGCCACCGCCTTTCGAGCGAAAGTTCCGCGCCTCGATCGCCTGGCGGCTGTGCCTTGTGGCCGAGGGGCGCTTCGACGCGATGCTGACGCTCCGGCCCACCTGGGAATGGGACGTCGCGGCAGGCGACCTGATCGCCCGCCGCGCGGGGGCAAGGGTGACGAACCGGCTGGGCAACGCGATCCGTTACAACGCCCCCGACCCGAAGGCGGCGGGCGTGATCGCCGCGCCCGGGCCGCTTTGGCAGAGTCTCCGGAACGGCCTGGCGGAGTAGCTGCAAAGCGTCGGCTTTGCGTATGGCGAGCGTATGGCACGCGTACCGACATTGGGGCTGCCGCTAGGCATGGCTGCGCCACACGCATTGGCGCCGCTCGCCCCGCCTTGAGGCCCACCCTCCCTTGGCATAGGGTGGCGTCTGAACAAGCGGACAGACCCGGAGAGCCCCATGACCCAGCGCCTGCATCTCGTCTTTGGAGGCGAGCTCGTGGACCCGCAGAAGACCACCTTCAAGGACCCGTCTGGGATCCATGTCGTGGGCATCTTTCCGGACTACGCATCGGCCTACAACGCCTGGAAAGCCGAGGCGCAGCGTACCGTGGACGACGCACATACCCGCTATTTCATCGCGCATCTGCATCGCCTTAGGGACGAAGACGCCGAAGCGAGTCCGACCGAGGAACTCGGGATCTGAGAGTTTTGGCGCATGGGACGCTCGCTCGCGCTCGCGCTTTACATGACGGCGGCCGCGCGTGGCGGGCCGGGGCCTGAACCTGCCCGGCCGCCGCGACCGGAGGGCCGGCTCGTCTGGCTCCATGCCGGCGCGGACAGCACATCGGCCAGCGTCGCACAACTTGCCCAGCGGCTTGTTCAGGAGGACGCGACACTTAGCCTCTTGATCAGCGCCGAGGACGCACCGCCGCACCTCAAGGGCTTTCCGGGCGGGGCGCGTGCCGATCTCCTGCCGCCCGACCGGCTGGCCTGCCTGAGGCCATTTCTCGATCACTGGTGCCCGGACCTTCTGATCCTCGTCGGCGCGAGCCTTCCGCCCGCCCTGATCGTGGAATGCCACGACCGCGCGATCCCGCTTGTCCTCGCCGATTTTCAGATGACTGCGGCCGCGGCGTCAGCCTGGCGCTGGCGGCGCGGGATGGCAAGGTCGCTCCTCGGCCGGTTCCGCCGCATCCTCGCGCGGGAATCAGACAGCGCGGAGCGACTGAGACGGATGGCGGGCCGCAATGTCGCGGTCGAGACCGCCGGCCGGATCGAGGAGACGACGGAGCCGCTCCATGCCAACGAGGCGGAGCGCGCGTCGCTTGCCGAGCTATTGCATGCGCGGCCGGTCTGGCTTGCCGCGGCCTGCCCGGAGGCCGAGGAAGAGGTGGTGCTGGCGGCGCAGGCGCATGCGATGCGCTTTGCGCACCGGTTGCTTCTGATCCTCGTGCCGACCGACCCCGGCCGCGCCGGGCCGCTTGCCGAGCGGGTCGCCAGAGAGAACTGGTTGGTGGCGTTGCGCGCCCGCGAGGAGGAGCCGGAGGCGGCGGTCCAGGTCTTCATCGCCGAGGGCATGGCCGAGCTTGGCCTGTGGTACCGGCTCGCGCCGGTCACCTATATGGGCGGCACGCTGACCCAAAGGGGCGCCGGGCGCAACCCGTTCGAACCCGCCGCGCTTGGCTCGGCGATCCTGCACGGGCCGCATCCGGGGCCTTATCCCAGCGCCTACGCCCGGCTCGCGGCCGCGGGCGCGACGCGGCAGGTCGAAAGCGCCGCCCAGCTTGCGACTGCGGTCGCGGACCTCATCGCGCCCGACAAGGCGGCGACACTGGCGCACAATGCCTGGGCGATCTCGTCCGGCGGGGCCGAGGTGGCCGAACATGTGGTGGAGGTCATCCTCGACACGCTCGGCTCGGGCGGCGGAAAGGCGGTGGCCTGATGCGGGCGCCCGGATTCTGGTTCACGCCGCAGGACCGTCCGGCGCTGGCCGCGAGGGTACTCGCGCCGCTCGGGCGGATCTACGCCGCGGCGACCGCGCGGCGGCTCGCGCAAGGCGCGGGCGGCGGGTTCCGGCCCAGCGTTCCGGTGATCTGCGTCGGCAACCTCAATGCCGGCGGCACGGGCAAGACGCCAACGGTGATCGCGCTCGTCCAACGCCTCGCCGCGCGCGGAGTCGCGGCGCAGGTCTTGAGCCGGGGCCATGGCGGACGGTTGGCCGGACCGCTGCAGGTCGATCCGCGCGTGCACGGCCCTGAGGACGTCGGTGACGAACCCCTTCTGATCTCTGGCTTCGCGCCGATCTGGGTCGCGCGGGACCGTGCCGCGGGCGCACGCGCCGCCGTTCAAGCGGGAGCGAAAGTGATCCTTCTCGACGACGGTTTTCAGAATCCCTCGGTCGCCAAGGATCTGTCGATCGTCGTCGTCGACGCCCAGCGCGGGTTCGGGAATGGCCGCTGCCTGCCCGCGGGTCCCCTGCGGGAGCCGGTCGAGACGGGCCTGTCCCGCGCGGATTTCGTCCTCTCCGTTGGCGACGCGGCGGCGCAGGACCGTTTCAGCGAAACCTGGGTGTCCGCGCTTGGCGTTCCGCATCTGACCGGCGCGCTCCAGCCGCTCGCGACCGGCATGGACTGGCAAGGCCTCCGCGTCTTCGCCTTCGCGGGCATTGGCCATCCCGAGAAGTTCTTTGCGACGCTCCGCGCCCTCGGCACTGAAATCATCCGCGCCGTGCCGCTCGACGACCACCAGCCGCTGCCGCCGACGCTCCTGCGCCGTCTCGAGGGCGAGGCGGCGGGTCTTGGCGCCCAGTTGGTCACGACTGAAAAGGATGCGACGCGACTGCCGGACGAGTACCGCGCGAAGGTTCTGACGGTTCCGGTCCGGCTTGAACTGAACGACTGGGCGCCGCTCGATGCGGCGCTCGACAAACTCGGACTATGAGGTGTTCCGCCTTCAGGCGGGACCGGGCTTCAGTTCGGCGTCGTGTTCGCCAAGCGCTGGTGACGGCCGGTCGAGCGACAACTTGGAGGCAGAGAAGACGAAGGGCGAGCGCACGCTCGGTACCCCGTCGAGGTCGAGCTTCAGCCCCCGCGCCACGACTTGCGGATCGGCGAACACCTCGGCCATGTCGTTGATCGGCCCGGCCGGCACCCCCTCCGCCTCGCAGGCGGCCAGGAGATCCACCTTGCGCCAGGCTTTGGTCTTGTCGGTGATCGCCTTCATCAGCGCCCCGCGGTTCGCGACCCGGTCGGAGTTGGTCGCGTAGTCCGCCGCCGTCGCCAATGCCTCGAGCCCGAGGAGGCCGCAGAGCCGCCGGAACTGCCCGTCATTGCCGACCGCGAGGATCACCCAGCCGTCGGCGCAGTCGAAGACCGAATAGGGCACGATATTGGGATGGGCATTGCCCATCCGGTTGGGCGCTGTCCCAGAGGCGAGGCAATTCATCGACTGATTTGCCATGATCGCGGTCGCGACGTCGAGAAGCGCCATGTCGATATGCTGCCCCTCACCGGTCCGGTCGCGCTGATGGAGCGCGGCGAGGATCGCAGTCGCCGAATAGATGCCGGTGAACACGTCCGTGACGGCGACGCCGACCTTTTGCGGCTGGCGGTCGGGTTCTCCGGTGACGCTCATCAGGCCGGACATGCCCTGGATGATGTAGTCGTAGCCCGCGCGGTGCGCGTATGGCCCCGTCTGCCCGAACCCGGTGATCGAGCAATAGATGAGCCGCGGGTTGACCGCCCTGAGGCTGCCGTAGTCCAGCCCGTACTTTTTCAGCCCGCCGACCTTGAAGTTCTCGATCAGGACATCCGCGTCCTTCGCCAGCTCGCGGACGAAAGCCTGCCCGTCCGGGGTGCGGAAATCGGCCGTGACCGACTTCTTGCCGCGATTGCAGGAATGGAAATAGGCCGCTGACCGATCGACGCCGTTCGCACCGGGCCGTTCGATGAAGGGCGGGCCCCATTGCCTCGTGTCGTCGCCTTCGGGCGCCTCGACCTTGATCACCTCGGCGCCGAGATCGGCGAGCGTCTGGCCGGCCCAGGGACCGGCCAGAATGCGCGCGAGTTCGACGACCTTCAGCCCGGCGAGCGGCGCCATGCGCTCAGTTCGCCAGCTTCTCGTCGAGGAGTTTGGCGAAATCCTCGTAGGACATGTTGGAGTACTTCTGCCCGTCGACCACGAAGGACGGAGTCGAGTTGATCTCGTCCTTCTGCGCGTTGGCCTGATAGGTCGCGACCATCGCCTTGGCCATATCGTTGTCCGCGAGACAGGCGTCAAGTTCGTCCTTGCCCAGCCCCGCCTTGAGCCCGATCTTACGCAGATTTTCGGCGATCCCGGCCGCATCGCCCGGCGCGATCCACTCCTGCTGGGTGTCGTAGATCAAGTCGGTGATCCCGAAATACTTCTCCGGCCCGCCGCAGCGCGCGATCATCCCGGCCCAAAGCCCGAACTTGTCGAAATAGACCTCGCGATAGACGAAGCGGACCTTTCCGGTGTCGATATAATTCGCCTTGAGCTGGTCGAAGACGGTGTCGTGGAAATTCGCGCAATGCGGGCAGGTGAACGAAGCGTACTCCACGACCGTCACCGGAGCATCCGCTTGTCCCAGCACCATGTCCGGCACCATCTGCGCCTCCGAGCCCGCTGCCGCTTCTTGCGCAACGGCCGCCGCGGAGAAGGCGGGCGGCAAGTTCGCGGTTTCGGTCCGGGTCATCCAGAATCCGCCTGCGGCGACGGCAAGCGCCACTGCGCCTGCGACAAGATACGTCTTCGACATCGATGTCAGCCTTTCTTCTGTCCGGGGCGAGACAACACCTTTTCGCCCAAAGCTTCAAGCGCGGCCCGGAGCCGCAGGTCATGCACGTCGCCCGACAGCGCGGCCGCCCGCTGTCGCACCGCCGGATCAGTCTCGGGCGGGGCGTTTGGCGGGGCCGGCGCGAACTGGACCTGTCCCTCGGCGAAGCCCGCCGGTGCGGTCTGCGTGATCGTCACGCGGGAAATGGCATTGTAGCCGTAGCAGGCATTCACCTTCTCGCGGATCTTCGGCAACTGCATCTGCAGCACCGGTGCCGCCGCGCCGGTGGTCAGGAGCATCAGCGTCGCGCCGAAGCCCTCGCGCCCGTAACCCACCTTCACGGGCCGGGCCATCGCGGCGATCTCTTCGCCCACGACCTCGGGCCAATGCGTGAGAAGCCGCGACACGACGAAGCCGCGCGACTCGCCCGCCCGGCGGATGCGGTCCTTCAGAAGGCCCGAGGCGGCCTCGAACCCGCGCGCCCGACGCTTCGCACCTTTGGCAGAGTCGGTCATGCCTGTCCTTTCCTGCATCGGCGGCTATCTTAGGCGGGCGACAGGGCCTTGCCCACCACATTGCGGATGACGGAGCCATAAAGATTGCGTGACGAAGAAATCAGCGCCGCGCTTCTCGTCTGGTACGACCGGCACGCCCGCGTGCTGCCGTGGCGGGTGGGGCCCGAGGATCGGAAGGCCGGGCTGCGTCCAGACCCCTACCGGGTCTGGCTGTCGGAGATCATGTTGCAGCAGACGACTGTGGCCGCCGTCCGCGACTATTTCCGCCGATTCACCGCGCGCTGGCCGGATGTCGTAGCACTTGCCGCCGCCGACGATGGCGAGGTGATGGCCGAATGGGCCGGGCTCGGCTACTACGCCCGCGCGCGGAACCTTTTGAAATGCGCCCGCGCAGTCGTCGCCGAGCATGGCGGACGGTTCCCGGAGAGCCGCGATGAGCTTCTGGCTCTCCCCGGCATCGGCCCTTACACTTCCGCCGCCATCGCCGCCATCGCGTTCGATGAGCCTGCGACCGTGGTCGATGGCAATGTGGAACGCGTCATAGCCCGGCTGTTCGCCGTGGAAGCGGCGCTTCCCGGGGCCAAGCCGGACCTTTCTGCCCTCGCCGCCCGGCTGACGCCCCGGGACCGCCCCGGCGACCATGCCCAGGCGATGATGGATCTCGGTGCGACGATTTGCACGCCGAAGACCCCCGCCTGCGCACTTTGCCCGCTCCGCCCGGTTTGCCGCGCGCACGCAGCGGGTATCGCCGCCAATCTGCCACGCAAGGTGCCGAAGAAAGCAAAGCCCACCCGCAGGGGCGTCGCTTACGTCGCCCGGCGCGAGGACGGGGCGCTGCTTCTCGAACGCCGCCCCGAACGGGGACTTCTGGGCGGCATGCTCGGCTGGCCCGGCAGCGACTGGTCGGAGGAGCCTGCACCTGCCCCGCCTCTCGACGCTTGCTGGACCGAGGCCCCCGCTGAGGTTCGCCACACCTTCACCCACTTCCACCTCGTCCTGACCGTGATGACCGCCCGCCTGCCCGCCGACGCGGCGCCTGAACGCGGCAACTTCCATCCCCGTGCAAGCTTCCGCCCCGCCGACCTGCCGACGCTCATGCGCAAGGTCCATGACGTTGCGCGCTCCGCGCTCGAGGCGGATTGAGCCCGACCGCGCCCATCCCTACACTCCCGCCCAGAAACATGACTGATAAACCGACCACTGCTCCGGCCCAGCGCCTGACCCCGGCCCTGCCGTTCTGGCTGTCGCTTGTCCTTGTTCCATTGGCCATGATCGGCGCAGCATTTGGCGGTTGGACCGTCTGGCTCCTGCCGGTCTACGGCTGGATCGTGACCTCGATCCTCGACGCGATCGCGGGGTTGGAAAAGGGCAATGCGGACACCGAGACGCCCGAGAACGAGTTGTTCTGGCATCGGCTCATCACGCTCATCTGGTTTCCGGTCCAGGCGGCCACGCTTTATGGCCTTATCTGGTACGTAACGCGCATCGGTCATCTCGTGGGGTGGGAGAAGGTCGTTCTCTTCTTCGGCATGGGCGTCATCTCTGGCTCGATCGGCATCACCTATGCGCACGAGCTGATGCATCAGAGGAATCGCCTCGAACGCTGGCTAGGCGATCTGCTGCTGGCCATCGTCCTATATAGCCATTTCCGGACCGAACACCTGCTCGTCCACCATCGCTATGTCGGCACGCCGCGCGACGCCGTCACTGCGCGTTACAACGAAGGCTTTCACCGCGCCTTCTTCCGAGTCCTGAAGGTTGGACCTGGCTCTGCGTGGCGCGCGGAGACCCAGCTTCTCGCCCGCGCCGGTCGCGGGCCCTTCCACCGGTCGAATCCGTTCTGGCGCTACGCTGCCCTGCAGCTCGTCGCCCTAGCGCTGGCCTTCATATTCGGCGGCTGGGCGGGGCTCAGTCTCTTCCTGTGGCAGGCCTTCGTCGCGATCTGGCAGCTCGAACTCGTCAACTATATCGAGCATTATGGTCTCACCCGCCGCCACCTCGGGGACGGCAAGTACGAACACGTCCTGCCGCGACATTCCTGGAACGCCGAGCACAAGGTCTCGAACTGGCTCCTGATCAATCTCCAGCGCCATTCGGACCACCACTGGAAGCCCGACCGCCGCTTCCCGCTTCTCCAGACCTACAGCACAAACGAGGCCCCGCAGCTTCCCTTCGGCTATCCGGCGATGACGGCGCTCGCCATGATCCCGCCCTTGTGGCGGCGGCGCATGAACCCACGGGTCCGCGCCTGGCGGAAGACGTACTATCCCGACATCACCGATTGGTCGGACTACAACAATGCCCGCCTGCCGATGCCAAAGGGCGCAAGCTGAGCCCGCCTCTTCATTGTCCAGGTCTGCCCGCCGGAGGCGCGCGCCTCACGGTCAGAGATGTGCGGTCAGGATGAGGGCCGGCATGTCGAAGGCGATGCGGTCGTCCTGCGCAAACGGCCGGAGCTCGTTCTCCGCGGCGTCGCGCAAACGGGCGAACTGATCGTCGTCGAGCAGCCCGCCGAGCGTCCAGACACAGGCCCGTTCGGTCGCCACGAGATCAGCGATCGAGTCGAAGCGCACGCTGCCGACCCGCTCAGTGACGGTCGCCCGCGGCAACTCTGCTCCAGCCGCCAACGCTTGCAGCGCCTCGCGGCTTCCGAGAACGAAGGGCTCCCGGAAAGCGTCCCCGACATCTCGCCCGAAGAGACGATCGAGGAGCGCCGCAAGGACGCGGTAACCGGGAGACGCCTCGAGCGCGCCGCAGACCGCGACGGCCATCCGGCCGCCGGGAGCGAGCACCCGTGCCATCTCTCTCAGCGCCGCAACGCGGTCGTCGAAGAACATTATGGCGAACTGGCTCATCACAGAGTCGAAGCTCGCGTCGGGAAACGGAAGGGTCTCCGCGCGGCCCTCGACCCACTCGATACCGGGCTTGCGCCGCGCGACCGCGAGCATGTCCGCGTTCGGGTCAAGCCCAATCACCCGGCCGCCCGGCTGGGCGCTACGCGCCGCCGCCGTGGTCGCGGCACCGGTTCCGCAGCCCACGTCGAGCACTCGGGCACCCGGCACAACCCCGGCAGCCTCGGCCAGTATCGGTCCCCACTGCGCGAAAAGCGCCGGCACGAAGGCGCGTTCGTAGACTTCGGCGGGGCCAGTATCGGTCACGCTGTCCATTCCCTCCTCCCAGGATAAAACGACGGTACGGATAGTACTCTTCGACGGGACCCGGACCCATGACCCGGCATCCCGATCGTTTGATCGAGCGTCCGGCACTGCAGTGGTTGAAAGGCAAAAAAAACCCCGCCGGGGATGCAATCCGGCGGGGCAAGGTCGTGCCGTGGTCAGGCCACAGGCACCGGCGGTAACTTGTGAAATTCAGTGCGGGCGCGTCTCGTCCATCTCGGCCCGGATCTGCTGGCGTAGGATGTCGATCGGCACGAGCTTGCCGTCACGCTTGAAGTGCCAGTAAGTCCAGCCATTGCAGCTGGGCGCCCCTTCGAGATGCGCGCCGACCTGGTGGATCGAGCCCTTCACGTCGTTGCCGATCAGCGTACCGTCAGCGCGCACCTTGGCCTTATAGCGGTTGCCGATCGAGTAAAGCTCCTCCCCGGGCCTGAGCATGCCGCGTTCGACCACTTGGCCGAACGGCACGCGCGGTTCGGCGCGCTTCGAGGTCGAGGTCTCGAGCGCCTCGCGGTCGAACCTGCGGATCTTCGCGATTCGCGCCTCGGCGGCGTCGCGGTAGGACGGCTCGCGCTCGATCCCGATGAAGTCGCGGCCGAGCATCTTGGCCACGGCCCCCGTCGTGCCGGTTCCGAAGAACGGGTCGAGGACCACGTCGCCCGGATTGGTCGTGCCCACGAGAACACGGTGCAAGAGCGCCTCGGGTTTCTGCGTCGGATGGGCCTTGTCGCCATTGCCATCCTTCAGCCGCTCGTGCCCGGTACACAAGGGGATCACCCAGTCCGACCGCATCTGCACGCCGTCATTAAGGGCCTTCAACGCTTCGTAGTTGAACGTGTACTTGCCGCCTTCGGACTTCGACGCCCAGATCAGCGTCTCATGCGCGTTGGTGAACCGCTTGCCCCGAAAGTTCGGCATCGGGTTCGACTTGCGCCACACCACGTCGTTCAGAATCCAGAACCCCTGGTTCTGCAACTCCGCACCCATGCGGAAGACGTTGTGATAGGAGCCGATGACCCAGATCGCGCCGCCCGGCTTCAGGAGACGCCGCGCGGCCGAAAGCCAGTCCTTCGTGAACTTGTCATAGACCTTGAAGCTGTCAAACTGGTCCCAATGATCGTCGACCGCGTCGACCTTTGAATTGTCGGGCCGGTGCAGGTCGCCGCGAAGCTGCAGGTTATAGGGCGGATCGGCGAAGATCAGATCCACGCTGTCTGCGGGCAAAGACCGCATGATCTCGATGCAGTCACCGGCCATGATCTGATTGAGCGGAAGCCCCACGGCCCCCTTCGTGATGGTTTTCGTCATCGCTGCCTCGTCCCCGGCATTGGTGCCGTTCTCGTTGATCCCAAGATGAGTCAGGAGCGATTCGCCGTCAAATTCTTTTTTGAATCAAGAGCTTATGGATTTGGCTTGATACAAGATGTGGTGCACTGGCTTGAACGAACGTCTATGATGTGGGGTCACACCGAGATTTTGGAGCGCCTCGAGGTGGTCCTTCGTCGGGTAGCCAGCGTTTCTTTCCCAGCCGTAGCCCGGATGCTGTTGCGCCAAATCCACCATGAGGCGATCGCGCCACACCTTGGCGACGATCGACGCGGCGGCGATGGACAGGGACCGCGCATCGCCCTTCACGACCGCTTCGGCCGAACCGGCCAGATCGCCGGGTACGCGGTTCCCGTCGACAAGCACGTGGTCGGGCGCTACCGACAACCCTCGAACCGCGCGGCATATCGCACTATGGCTCGCCTGAAGGATGTTGAGCGCGTCGATCTCCTCGACGCTCGCGAGACCGACCGACACGTCGGCGGTCTGGGCGAGGGCCTCGTTCAGGGCCTCGCGGCGCGCCCGCGTCAGTTTCTTGGAATCGTCCAGCCCCTCGGGAATTCGCGCGGGGTCGAGGCGTACTGCAGCCGCGACGACAGGACCGCAGAGCGGACCCCGGCCCACCTCGTCAACGCCCGCGACGCGGAACGCTCCGCGCGCGAAGGCGGCCTCCTCGAACGTGAAATCGGGTTCGTTCGCCATATCGCGTGATCGCGCGAAACCGACACGGCCGCAAGCCGAAACAAGAAAAGGGGGCGGCGCCGATGGCTCCGCCCCAGGTCGGACGCTTGGTCAAGGAGTCCCGCGTCCGCTGCTCGAAAGAATCCCGTTCAGCGCACGTTGGCGATCTGCCAGCCACGGTCGCGCAGGCAACTTGTGCCGTAGACGGTGCGGCTGCCCCATTGATCGCGAATCCGGAACGCGCAGTCGTTGGGAAGCCGATGCGCGGCACCGAGCTCAATGATGCAGCGCTCGGACACGACATCGCGCCGGCCGCCTTGGCCGCGGATCGGGAAGACGCACTGTGCGGGAATGACGGCGTGGCGGCGCTTGTCGCGATAACCGTAATTGCCGTGGCGGCGCCAGCGGTCGTCATCGTCGTCGTGCCGGTGCACGTTGAAATTGTTGCGTGACGCGGCCTGGGCTTTCTCTTTCTTGCTCTTCTTGTTGTTGTGGTGGATCACGATCCCCAGCGTGGCCGCGCCCAGCAGGAGCGCGAGCGCCTTGCGGTCCTTGTCGCTCATGGCGGCGGCGGGAGCCGCGGCCATCGGGCCAAGGGCGAGCGCCGCGGCGGTGATCGCAACGATCAGTCGGCGGAACATGGTCTCTCTCCTTTCCCAGATGATGCGGGGCGCCTGGGGCCCCGTAGTTCGATGGAGCCAGCCTCGGCCCGTCCGCCCGAAGAGGGCAATAACGCCGCCCCGCTATCCGATAACGGTGGCCCGCGACGCCTTTGTTATTGATTAGCCGGGCGCGCCGGGTCAGGTTGTCGGCACCATGACAGGCAAGACCATTCCCCTTCTCGCGCTGATCGCGCTACTGGCCGCAGAACCTGCTTCGGCGGCGTGCCGTGTCGAGTACAAGGCGAAGCGGGACAACCCGCTCAAGCTCGACTTCGGCGTGGCCTCACTCCCCGACTCGGCCTGCGCGTCCAAACAAGCGGCGGCGGCGGCGCTGGCGCCGAAGCTCGCACAGCAGGGCTGGACCCTGCTCGCCATTGTGTCCATCCTTGCGTCGAAATGATCTGACGCCGGGGGACGGACTTGGCAGACACGAATTTCGCGGCATCGGACGCGCTGCGCTCGGGCAACCGGATCGTAATCTGGGGCATTGCCGCGATTGTCGCGATCCTCGCGCTCGCGGCAGTGCTGCTGTTCCTCTCGCTTCCGGATGCCAATGCCTTCAATGCGCGTGTGGAGCGCATCTTCGTCGAGAACGACGCGTTGACGACAGGCGAGCAAATCAAGCTTCTTGAGATCCTTGCCCAGTCCGGCACCGCCTTTTCGGCCGTGCTGACGAGCTACCGGATGGTGATCTTCATCCTTCTCATCTTCGCGACGGGCCTTCTGATCGCGGCGCTCGTCTTCCTTCTGATGATCGTCGCACTGAACCGCCGCATGGGCGAGATCGAGCGGCAGGGTATCCAGGTGTCGTCGCTCTTGATCAGCCGGGCCGAGAACGCTGTCGTGCTGAACAACATGGAGTTCAAGCTGACACCGGCGGCGGTCGAGACGCTGTCGGTTCTGGCCGAGGCGCGGATGGACGATGATGTCTTGTCAGGTGCAGAAATCGAGGCCGTCATTTCTGGCAAGAGTTCCGCCGACTGCGACGAGAGCGCCGGCGCGATGCGGATCAAGCGGCTGAGGGACGCGCTGGGCAACCAGATGGTGAGCGAGCTTCTCGTCAAGAACATCGCGCGGCGCGGCTATATGCTCGCCGTCGACAAGGACGCGATCCGCATGATCTGAACCGCTTGCGCCGGGGGGCCACGGCTCTTATACCGGCCCTTCCCTTTGGCCGGTTGGGGGGCGCGATGATCCAGACACCCTTCTATCTGATCGACAAGGCGAAGCTTCTTCGCAACATGGAGATCATCGACCGGTTGCGCGACGGTTCCGGAGCGAAAGCCCTGCTGGCGCTCAAGTGCTTCGCGACCTGGTCGGCCTTCGACCTGATGCGCGAGCATATGGACGGCACGACTTCGTCGTCGCTCTACGAGCTCCGCCTCGGACGAGAGAAGTTCGGCAAGGAGACCCACGCCTATTCTGTCGCCTGGGCGGATCACGAGATCGAGGAAGCGGTGGGGTACGCCGACAAGATCATCTTCAACTCGATCGGCCAGCTGGAGCGTTTCGGTAACCGCGCCGCGCATATCGAACGCGGGCTGCGCCTGAATCCGCGCTTCTCGACCTCCGGATTCGACCTTGCCGACCCGGCTCGGCCGTTCAGCCGCCTCGGCGAATGGGATGCGGTGAAGATCCTCGAAGTCATCGACCGAATTTCGGGCTTCATGATCCACTACAATTGCGAGAACGCAGATTTCGACCTCTTCGACCACCAGCTTGGCCGGATCGAGGCCGAGTTCGGCGATCTCTTGGAAAAAGTGAAATGGGTCAGCCTCGGCGGCGGTATCCACTTCACGGGCGAGGGGTATCCGGTCGACCGGCTGGCCCGGCGGTTGAAAGCCTTCGGCGAGAAATTCGGCGTACAGGTCTATCTCGAACCCGGCGAGGCGGCGATCACCAATTCGACGACGCTGGAGGTCACGGTTCTCGACCTTCTGAACAATGGCAAGGACCTCGCCATCGTGGATTCGTCCATCGAAGCGCATATGCTTGACCTGTTGATCTACCGCGAGAATGCCAAGATCGCGCCGGATGAGGGCGAGCACGAATACATGGTCTGCGGCAAGTCCTGCCTGGCCGGGGACATCTTCGGCGAGTTCCGGTTCCCCGAGCGCCTGAATATCGGCGACCGGATCTCTGTCCAGGACGCAGCCGGCTACACGATGGTCAAGAAGAACTGGTTCAACGGCGTAAACATGCCGTCGATCGCCATAAGGGAACTCGACGGGTCCATCCGACTTGTCCGCGAGTTTGGCTTTGAGGACTACGCCTCGAGCCTGTCGTGAGCGTGTTACGCTCGCCCCTTCCACTGGCCCCTCAAAATAGGAGACAGCCGAAGTGAAAAAGAACGTGCTGATCATTGGCGCCGGCGGTGTCGCGCAGGTCGTGGCGCACAAGTGTGCCCAGAACAATGACATTCTGGGCGACCTGCACATTGCGAGCCGCACCGCGTCGAAATGCGACGACATCATCGCCTCGGTCGACGAAAAGAAGTCGATGAAGGTGCCCGGCACGTTCAAGTCCCACGCGGTCGATGCGATGGACACGAAGGCCGTTGCCGACCTCATCCGCAAGACGGGCGCCGAAATCGTGATCAATGTCGGCACACCCTACGTCAACATGTCGGTCCTCGACGCCTGTATAGAGACAGGCACCGCCTACATGGACACCGCGATCCACGAGGAGCCGGACAAGATCTGCGAAACCCCGCCCTGGTACGCGAACTACGAATGGAAGAAGCGCGAGGCCTGCGAGAAGGCGGGCGTCACCGCGATCCTCGGCGTGGGTTTCGATCCGGGCGTGGTGAATGCCTATGCGCGGCTGGCCGAGGACCAGTATCTCGACAAGATGACCTCGATCGACATCGTCGACATCAATGCCGGTTCGCACGGCAAGTATTTCGCCACGAACTTCGACCCCGAGATCAATTTCCGCGAATTCACCGGCACGGTCTATTCCTGGCAGAACGGCAAGTGGAAGGAAAACAGGATGTTCGAGGTGGGCCGCGAATGGGACCTGCCGGTCGTCGGCAAGCAGAAGGCCTATATGAGCGGGCATGACGAAGTGCATTCGCTGGCCAACCGCTACAAGGACGCCGATGTGCGGTTCTGGATGGGCTTCGGCGATCATTACATCAACGTCTTCACGGTCTTGAAGTCGATCGGCCTGCTGTCCGAACAGCCGGTGACGACCGCCGAGGGCCTCGAGGTCGTGCCTTTGAAAGTGGTCAAGGCCGTGCTGCCCGACCCGGCCTCGCTGGCGCCCGGCTATTCGGGCAAGACCTGCATCGGTGATCTGGTGAAGGGCACGAAGGACGGCAAGGAGACGGAAGTTTTCATCTACAACGTCGCCGACCACAAGGAGGCGTATGAGGAAGTTGGCTCTCAGGGCATTTCCTATACCGCGGGCGTTCCGCCTGTCGCCGCGGCGATCCTGATCGCGAAGGGCGACTGGGACGTCAAGAAGATGGCCAATGTCGAGGATCTCGACCCCAAACCATTCATCAACCTCCTCAATCGCATCGGCCTGCCGACGCGGGTGAAGGATGCCAAGGGCGACCGCGCGGTGGATTTCGGCTAGGCGCTACGGACCGAGCAGGAGTATCTGGACGTCGGCGACGTTCGTCCCGGTGCCGCCGGTGACGAGCAGGTCTCCGGCGGCAGCGAGCGCGGCGTTGCTGTCGTTGTTGGCCAGCAGCGCATCCGGGTCCTTGCCGGCGGCGCGGATGCGGGTTGCGGTGCCGGCATCGACGAAGCCGCCCGCCGCCTCGGTCGGACCGTCGCGCCCGTCGGTGCCGCCGGACAGGAACACCCAGTCGCGGCCGAGATCGGGCATGGAGAGCGAGACGCGCAGCGCCAGTTCCTGGTTGCGCCCGCCGAGCCCGTCGCCCTTGAGCGTCACGGTCGTCTCGCCGCCGAAGATCAGGCAGGCGGCGCGTCCCTTCGGCACACTGCGCACGGAGTCGGTGACGATCTTGGCGGCATCTGCCACGTCTCCGGTCAGCTGGTCGCTGACAATTTGCGGCGCGAGACCGGCGGCGGCTTCGGCGACGGCCTCAAGGCTCTTGCGGTTGGAGCCGATCAGGATGTTCGTGGCCTGCGGCGACGGCGGCTCGTCGGGTCTTGCGCGTTCGAGATGGGCGCGGACGGGTGCGGGCAGTTGGGACCAGACGCCCCGCTTTTCGAGCAGCGCGCGCGCCTCAGCCCGCGTCCCGATCGGGGCGACGGTCGGGCCAGAGGCGATGACCCGTAAATCGTCGCCAATGACGTCGGAGAGAATGTAGGCGGTGACCGGGGCGGGCGCGGCAATGCGCAGCATGCCGCCGCCCTTCAGCCGCGAAAGCTGCTGGCGGATGAGGTTGATCTCGGTGATTTCGAAGCCGTGGGCGAGGAGCAACCGGTTCACCTCGGCCTTGTCGGACAGCCCCAGCCCTTCGGCCGGAGCTGGCAGGAGAGCCGACCCACCGCCCGAGATTAGCGCGATGACGCGATCCTCGCCTGTCGCCGAGGATAGGAGCGCCGCGACCTCGTCGGCACCGCGCGCACCGTTCTCGTCGGGCACCGGATGACCCGCCGCGATCACGCGCGCGCCGGGCAGGTCACGTGCATTCTCGTAGTTTGTGATCACAAGCGCTTCGCGGGCGGATTGGCCGAGATGGCCGAGCATCGCCTCGGCCATCGGGAGGGCGGCTTTTCCAACGGCAACAAGAAGATAGCTGCCGCCCGGATCCGGGCGGGGCGGCGGGTTCGTGTCCAACGCCGCCCTTAGCGCATGCGCGGGATCGGCGGCCGTGCAGGCCGCCGAGAACAGTTCCTTCGCCCGTTCGCGAAGCGCCTCGACCACGGTCACGCGGCCGCGATCTGGCGCGCCTTTTCGACCAGCACTTCGGCTTGGCGGATCGAAGCATAGTCGATGAGGCGGCCGTCGAGCGAGACCGCGCCCTTGCCTTCGGCGGCGGCCTCTTCCATCGCTTTCAGAATGCGTTGCGCCTTGGTCACCTCGGCCTCGGAGGGGCTCATCACCTCGTTGGCGAGCGCGATCTGCGACGGGTGGATCGCCCATTTGCCCTCGCAGCCGAGCACCGCGGCGCGCTTCGCTGCCGCCTTGTAGCCATCGGGATCTGAGAAATCGCCGAACGGGCCATCGATCGGACGCAGGCCGTTGGCGCGCGCCGCGACGACCATCCGGGCGAGCGCGTAGTGCCACATATCGCCCCAATGCACATCGCGCGAGCCGTCGTCGAGTTTGTCGGTCAGGACCGCGTAATCCGGGTTCACACCGCCGATGATCGTGGTCCGTGCGCGGGTCGAGGCGGCATAGTCGGCGACGCCGAAGTGAAGCGATTCGTTCCGCTTCGAGGCGGCGGCGATGTCCGAGACGTTCTGCATCCCGAGCGCGGTTTCTATGATATGCTCGAAGCCGATCCGCTTCTTGTAGCCCTTCGCGTCCTCGATCTGGGTCACGAGCATGTCCACGGCGTAGACGTCGGCGGCGGTGCCGACCTTCGGGATCATGATCAGGTCGAGACGTTCGCCGGCCTGTTCGACGACGTCCACGACGTCCCGGTACATGTAATGTGTGTCGAGCCCGTTGATTCGCACGGACATCGTTTTCGTACCCCAGTCGACCTCGTTCAGCGCCTTGATGATGTTCTTCCGCGCCTCGGCCTTGTCGTCCGGAGCGACCGCGTCCTCGAGGTCGAGGAAGATTACATCGGCATCGGATTTCGCCGCTTTTTCAAACATTTGGGGAGCGCTGCCGGGAACGGCGAGTTCGCTTCGATTAAGCCTGGCCGGTGCTTGTTGGATGACGTGGAAGCTCATGGGATGCGTCCTTTGAGGTTGCCGTAGCGTGACGGGCGCGATTCAAGGTCGAAATTTTCCTTCGCTGTCAAGCAACGATGTTGCGCGACAGAATGACGCTGTGAAACATCCTTCAGCGATCTTGCTTCCCCTCTCCCGGAAGCCGGGAGGAGTAGAAGAACGCGATCGCCTGGGCCCGGTTCTTGACGCCGAGTTTCTCGAACAGGTTCGACAGGTGGAACTTCACGGTGTTGGCCGAGATGTCGAATTCGCGGGCGAGATCCTTGTTGGTGAGCCCGGTCGCCAGCGCCTCGAGAAGCGCCCGTTCGCGCCGGGTCAGGCTGTGGATCGGATCGGCCTGCAGCTCGCGGACATCGAGGAAGGGGAAGACCATCTGACCGGCCGCGACGGCGAGGCAGGTGTCGAGAAGCTTTTCGACCGGCGTGGTGCGCGACACGAAGCCGGCGGCGCCGGCGAGCATGGCGAGGCGCGGAAGATCGCCCTTCGGATCGTCCCCGTAGACGACGAGGCGCGGCGCGTTCGCCTGCTCTCGCAGCACCTCGATTAGCTTCTGGCCGCCGAGCGCCGGAAGGTTCCAGTCGATCACTCCGACCTGGACCGGCACCCGCATGACCGCGCCGAGGAAGCCCTCGGCCGTCGCTGTCGTCGCGACGAGCGAGAATCGGGGATCGCGGTCGAAGATCTCGGACATGGCCGAGAGGACAAGCGGATTGGCGTCCGCGAGTGAAACGGCGATCGGGGCGGTGTCGGCGATAACCTTCTGCATTCATTCAATCTTTTGCAAGAACCTACCCGCATGGGTGGGCACTCTTTTGGTATACTATCGCATTCACACCTAATTGGGTAGGTTTTTTCCAATACATCTGGATACCCAAAGGCAGGAGTAACGCAGGTTGTGACGTAGCGGCAAGAGGACATATGAACATCCCTGTTAGCCGCCGGACTCCACCGGCACATCCCAGAGCCGAACCCGCCGAGGCCTCACGGAGGAATGACATGTCGATCTTCCCGCAACTTAATATCCCAGAGACGTTGGCCGCCGGCCCCGGCCCGGGCAACACCGATGCGCGCGTTCTGGCACGCTTTGCGCAGTCGGGTCTTGCCGACCACATGCAGGCCGATGTGCTGAGGGGCATGATCGAGTGCAAGAAGATGCTGCGAACAGTCTGGGGCACGAATAACACCTACACCTACGGCGTCGGCGGCACGGGCTTTTCCGGGCTCGACTGTATGCTGGGCGCGCTTCTGCCGGGCGACACGGTGGTCGCGTTCGTGAACGGCACCTTCTCTGGCCTCGACGGGCTGACGATCCGCATGAAGGCCGCGACGCGGGAGGAACTGAAGGCCAACCCGATGGACCCGCAGCCGGCTTCGGTCACCATCGTCACCGTGCCGCACGGCCAGTCGGTGACAGGCGAGATCATCGAAAAGACACTCGCTGCGAAACAGCCGAAATGGGCGTTCATGGCACATTGGGAAACGGGGTCGGGCCGGATCAACGACCTCAGAGGCTTCTCCGACGCCTGCGAACGCCACGACATCATGGGCCTTGTCGATGCCGTCTCGTCCCTCGGGATCGAGGATTTCTCGATCGACGACTATCCCGGCGTCGTGGGATGGGCGTCCTGCCCGCAGAAGGGCGTGCTCTGCCTGCCGCTCACCTACGCGCCGGTCAGCTTCACCGACCGCTACATCGCCGAGGTCAAGTCGAATGGCTGCCATTCCTACGTGCATCATCCGATACTCGAGGCGCGGCACTGGGGCATCGTCGATGGCCAGGACGTGGCCGCCGGCAGCTACCACCGCACCCATTCGGGCTATGCTGTCGCCGCCTTCCACGAGGCGCTTCGGATCACGCTCCAGCACGGCCGCGCCCGGCGCGCCGCGGATTACGCGATGCACGAGGCCGCGCTGCGCGCCGCCGTGACCGCGATGGGCTGCAAGGTCACGTCGAACATGACGAGCCTCGTCGTCTTGAACCTGCCCGACGCGCTCGCGGGCCGCGAGAAGGAGCTGGTGCAGAACTGCCGCGCCAAGGGCTTCGGCATCTGGCCGACGCTGTCCGAGCCCGTGCAGGTCCGCATCGGCATCCTCAACCAGCTTTCGGTGCCGGCGATCACCGACATCGCCATGCGCTTTGCCGCGGCGATGCAATACCTCGGCGGGGAAGTCGATATCTCGAAGGTCCAGGCGGCGCTGGATCAGCACTACCAGACCGCTCTCGCGGCGGAATAACGGCGGGCAAGGAGGCTCGGATGGACATTCACGAATACCAGGCCAAGGAGATTCTGTCGGGCTTCGGCGTGACCGTACCGCAGGGCGCGCTGGCCTACAGCCCCGAGCAGGCGGCCTACCGGGCCCGCGAGCTTGGCGGCAACCGCTGGATCGTCAAGGCCCAGGTCCATGCCGGCGGCCGCGGCAAGGCGGGCGGCGTGAAGCTATGCGACTCGGAGCACGAGATCCTCGACGCTGCCGCCGACATGTTCGGTCGGACGCTGGTCACGCACCAGACGGGGCCGGAGGGCAAGGGCATCTACCGCGTCTATGTCGAGGCCGCGGTGAGCTTTGAGCGCGAGATCTACCTCGGCTTCGTGCTCGACCGCTCGAGCCAGCGGGTGATGATCGTCGCATCCTCCGAGGGCGGCATGGAGATCGAGGACATCTCGGCCGAGCGGCCGGACTCGATCGTGCGGTCCACGGTGGAGCCGGCGGTCGGGCTGCAGGAATTCCAGGCGCGCGAGATCGCCTTCGCGCTCGGCATCCCAACGGCGCTGACGCAGCAGATGGTGCGCACGCTTCTCGGCTGCTACCGCGCCTTCACCGAGCTCGACGCGACCATGGTGGAGATCAACCCGCTCGTCATCACCTCGGACGAGCGCATCCTCGCGCTGGACGCGAAGATGACGTTCGACGGCAACGCGCTTTTCCGCCATCCCCATGTGGCTGAACTGCGCGACAAGAGCCAGGAAGACCCGCGCGAAAGCCGCGCCGCCGATCGTGGGCTCAACTATATCGGGCTGACCGGCAATATCGGCTGCATCGTGAACGGCGCGGGCCTCGCGATGGCGACGATGGACACGATCAAGCTTGCAGGAGGGGAGCCCGCGAACTTCCTCGACATCGGCGGCGGGGCAACGCCGGAGCGGGTCGCCAAGGCCTTCAAGCTGGTGCTGTCGGACCAGAATGTGCAGGCCGTGCTCGTCAATATCTTCGCCGGCATCAACCGCTGCGATTGGGTCGCCGAAGGTGTCGTCCAGGCGCTGACCCAGAACCCCGTGGACGTGCCGGTCATAGTGCGCCTCGCCGGCACGAACGTGGAAGAGGGCCAGAAGATCCTCGCCAAGTCGGGCCTGCCGATCATCCGCGCCACCTCGCTCATGGAGGCGGCGGAACGGTCGGTCACGGCCTGGAAGAACGACCAATCGCAGAACACCAAGCTGAGGGCGATCTGATGAGCATCCTTCTCGACCGAAACAGCCGCGTCATCGTCCAGGGCATCACCGGGCGGATCGCGCAGTTCCACACCAAGGAAATGATCGAATACGGCACCAATGTCGTCGGCGGCGTCGTGCCCGGTAAGGCTGGCGAGAGCGTCCACGGCGTGCCGGTCTTCAACACGGTGAAGGAAGCCGTCGCCGCGACCGGCGCGGATGCGTCGCTCGTCATCGTGCCGCCGCCCTTCGCCGCGGATTCGATCATGGAAGCGGCCGACGGCGGCATCCGCTACTGCGTCTGCGTGACCGACGGCATCCCGGCGCAGGACATGATCCGCGTGAAGCGCTACATGTTCCGCTATCCGAAGGACCGCCGGATGGCGCTCACGGGTCCGAACTGCGCCGGGACGATCAGCCCGGGCAAGGCGCTTCTCGGCATCATGCCGGGCCACATCTACCTGCCGGGCAACGTGGGCATCGTCGGCCGGTCGGGCACGCTTGGCTACGAGGCGGCGCAGCAGCTGAAGGATCGCGGCATCGGCGTCTCGACCTCGGTCGGGATCGGCGGCGACCCGATCAACGGGTCCTCGTTTCGCGACATCCTCGAGCGGTTCGAATCCGATCCCGACACCCATGTCGTCTGCATGATCGGCGAGATCGGCGGCCCGCAGGAAGCCGAGGCGGCCGAATTCATCCAGAACCACATGACGAAGCCCGTCATCGCCTACATCGCGGGTCTGACCGCGCCCAAGGGCCGCACGATGGGCCATGCCGGCGCGATCATCTCGGCCTTCGGCGAAAGCGCGAGCGAGAAGGTGGAGATCCTGTCGGCGGCAGGCGTCACCGTGGCCGAACACCCCTCGGCGATCGGCGAGACCGTCGCGCGGGTGATGAAGAAAGCCGCTTGAGGGAGGCGAGAATGGCGAAACCCAGGGTGCTTGTCACGCGGGCCTGGCCCAAGGCGGTCGAGGCCAAGATGGCGGAGGCGTTCGAGCTCACGCTCAATCGCGACGACCGGCCCCTGGGTCTGGCCGATCTGCGCGCGGCCTTGGCGAACTACGACGCGGTGCTGCCCACCGTGACGGACAAGCTTCCGGCGCAGGTCTTCGACCTGCCGGAGGCGCGGACGAAGATCCTCGCGAATTACGGCGTAGGCTTCGCCCATATCGACACAGCTGCGGCGAAGTCGCGCGGCATCGCGGTGACCAACACGCCCGACGTCCTGTCTGAATGCACCGCCGACATCGCCATGACGCTGATGCTGATGGCCGCGCGGCGGGCGGGCGAAGGCGAGCGCGAGTTGCGCGAGGGGCGCTGGACCGGCTGGCGGCCGACGCATCTGATCGGCAGCAAGGTGTCGGGCGCGACGCTCGGCATCATCGGCTTCGGACGGATCGGCCAGGCGATGGCGCAGCGCGCCCATCACGGGTTCGGAATGAAGATCCTCGTCCAGAACCGGTCTGCCGTCGCGTCGGAAATTCTCGCCCGCTACGACGCGGAGCAGGTGCCGACGGTCGAAGACCTGCTTCCGCGCTGCGATTTCGTCTCGCTCCATTGCCCCGGCGGTTCCGCCAATCGGCATCTGATCGATGCGCGCCGGCTCGACCTGATGAAGCCGTCGGCCTTCCTGATCAACACCGCGCGCGGCGAGGTAGTGGATGAATACGCGCTGGCGCAGGCGCTGTGGTTCGGCACGATTGGTGGCGCCGGTCTCGACGTGTTCGAACGCGAGCCGGCGATCCCGCCGGAACTGCTCGGCGCAGATAACTTGGTGATGCTGCCGCATCTCGGATCGGCCACGCGCGAAACCCGCGAGGCAATGGGCTTCCGCGTCTTCGAGAATCTGCAGGACTTCTTTGCGGGGCGCGATCCGCGCGACAAGGTGGCGTGAGGTCATGGGACTCGCGGTTCAGGCACTCGACGGCACCGAGACGGCGGATTCGCCCTACGCCGACGAGTTGCGCCGCGATCTGATGCGCCTGTGGCGCAACGTCATCAGCCGGCGCGCGCCGCAGGTTCTGGCGTTCCTCGACGCGAAAGAAGCTGATCTGCCCACGGGCGACGCGGCTATCCCGCATCTTCAGGCTGCCAACATCTGGTTCCAGATTCTGAAGATCATCGAAGAAAACGCCGCGATGCGCGGCCGGCGGCAGCTTGAAACCAGCGCCGGTCCCGACGCGGTGGCGGGAAGTTTCGCCCAAGTCCTCTCACGATTGGAGCCCGGCCAGAGCGCGGCCGGGTTCCGGGCGTTCGCCGACAGGCTGTCGGTGGGGCCGACGCTTACCGCGCATCCTACCGAAGCCAAGCGCACCACGGTTCTCGAAATCCACCGCCGCATCTATCGCGCGCTCGTCGCGCTTGAGACGCAGCGCTGGACGCCGCGCGAAGCCGAGAACCTGCTCCGCGACATCGAAAGCGAGATCGATCTGCTGTGGCTCACCGGTGAACTCAGGATGGAGCGCCCCGACCTTACGGCGGAGATCGAGTGGGGCCTGCAGTTTTTCCGCGACAGTATCTATGACGCAGTGCCGCAGCTTTTCGAGCGGTTCGAGGCCGCCGTGACGGCGCGCTTCGGCACAATCGAGTCCGCGCGGCCGTGCGTCAAGTTCCATTCCTGGATCGGCGGGGATCGCGACGGAAACCCGAACGTCAACGTTGAAGTGACACGGGATGCCCTTTGCCGGTCACGCGGTGCGATCCTTGCCTGCTACCAGGAGTCGCTCGCGTTGGCCGCCGCCCGGGTCAGCATCAGCTCCTCCATCGCTGAACTAAGCCCGGAGCAATCCGGCACGCTTGACGCGATCGTGTCGTCAGCCAAGGAGTCCGACGATCTCAAGCGACGCAACCCCGGAGAAAGGTTCCGCCAGGCCCTCACGGCGATCAGCCTGCGGATCGCCGCCACAGCCGAAGAAAGCGGCGGGAGGTACCGGCATGTCGACGATTTCGTGACCGATCTCCTCCGCGTCGAACAGGTGCTAAACGGAATCGGCGCGGACCGCCTGTCGGAACGCTTCGTGCGGCCGATCCGCTGGCAGGCCAAGGTCTTCGGCTTCCGAACGGTCACACTCGACGTGCGCCAGAATTCGACGGTCACGACCGCGGCCATCGCCGAGATCTGGAGCAAGGCCAGAGGCGAACCCGTCCCGTCCTACGGCTCCCCCGAATGGTCGGCCCGTATCCGGCAAGAACTGGCGTGGGCGGAGTTGATCGTGCCCGAGCTCTCGACGCTGAGCGAGCAGACGTGCGAGATCCTTGCCCTGTTGGCCCTGATGAAGACCGCGCAGAGCGGTCCGGACCCGGAGGCGATCGGCCCCTTCGTCCTATCGATGACCAGATCGAGCGACGATCTGCTCGGCGTCTTCCTGCTTGCGCGTTATGCAGGTTTCGGGGCCGAGAAGCTCGACCTGCGGGTCGTGCCCCTCTTTGAGACGATTGGTGATCTGCAGGCGGCGCCGGTGATCCTGGACGAACTCCTGTCGGTTCCGCTCGCCAAGCGCAGCCTGGGCAATCTCGCGGGGCAGCTCGAAGTGATGGTCGGCTATTCCGACAGCAACAAGGACGGCGGATTCGTCTGCTCGACCTGGGAGCTTCACAAGGCCCAGCGGAAGATCGCGCGAGCGATCGCGGGTCATGGAATGAGCCCGGTCTTTTTTCATGGCCGCGGCGGATCGGTCAGTCGCGGCGGAGCGCCGACGGGCCGGGCGATCTCGGCGCAGCCGGCGGGAACCATCGACGGCCGGCTGAGGCTGACCGAGCAGGGCGAAGTCGTCTCGTCGAACTACGCCAACCGGGGAACGGCGGTTAACCATCTGGAGCTTTTGGCCTCTTCGGTGCTCGACCACTCGCTGAATCGCGACGAGATCGTGGTCAACCCGGAGCATGACAATGCGCTCGAGGCGTTGTCCGGCATTTCCCAGACGAGCTATGGCAACCTTCTGCGCATGCCGGGCTTTCTCGACTACTTCCAGCAGGCCAGCCCGGTCGAAGAGCTTGCACTCCTCAAGATGGGCTCGCGGCCCGCACGGCGGTTTGGGGCCCAAAGCCTGGCCGATCTGCGTGCCATCCCTTGGGTCTTCGCGTGGTCGCAGAACCGACATCTTATCACCGGCTGGTACGGTTTCGGCTCGGCAATCGAGTCGTTCCGCCGGTTCCGCGGCGCGCGGGGCGATGCGCTTCTGGAAGAGATCGTGGCGCAGCACCGGCTCTTCCGACTCATCGTCGACGAGGTCGAAAAGGGGCTGTTCCAGTCGGACATGGGAATTGCGCGGCGTTACGCGTCGCTGGTGAAAGACGCAGAGACGGGCGAGCGCGTCTTCGCCGCGATCGAGACTGAGTTCCGGCGCTCGGCGGAAGCTGTCCGGCTCCTAAACGGGGGCGCCGAAATCGGCGCACGGTTCCCGAAGATGCGCGCCCGGTTCGAGCGGGTGCGCGGACAACTCGACCAGATTAACCGATTGCAGGTCGAACTCTTGCGCAACCGGCGCGAGGGCCGGACCGCCAAGATCTCGGTCCCGCTGATGCAGTCGATGAACTGCATCGCGGCCGGACTCGGCTGGACCGGCTAGCGCGGAACGCAGGTCAGTCTCGCGAATAGGGATCTTTCGGATTGCGGTCCTCCGACAGCGAGCGCTGGCTGCGCTCGACCAGCGCTTCGATCGCATCGGCCAGATGCAACTCGGTGATGTTCGCGTCGCCACACGCGGTGCGGATCAGGTGCGCCTCGTGCAAGACTTCGGCATGGGAATGGCCGCTGGGCGGCTCGAACCGGTAGCTGGCGAGCTCGATGAGAAGGCCCATTGGATCGCGGAAATAGATCGAATCCATAAAGCCTCGGTCCTTCGCGCCGGAATGCGCGATGCCGCGGTCGTCGAGGCGCTGCGCAACCTGCGCAAAGCTCGCATGCGAGACCGCGAAGGCGATGTGATGGACGTCCCCCGGCGTGGGGTGTTTGCGCGCAGGGTCCGGAACACGATCCTCGTTCGTGAAAATTGTGATAAGGCGCCCGTCGCCTGGATCGAAGTAAAGATGTCCCTCGCCCGGATTATCGAGATTGGGCTGATCGAAAATGAAGGGCATTCCCAACAGTCCCTCCCAGAAATCAATCGATGTCTGACGGTCCGCCCCGACGAGCGTGATGTGATGGACGCCCTGAGCCTGGATTTTCCGCATGGCCACCTCCGCTTGGGCCGAGAGTAACAGCTTTCCGGCGGCGTACAAAAGGACGGCTGGCGGCCCCGATAGGATTCGAACCTATGACCTACCGCTTAGGAGGCGGTTGCTCTATCCCCTGAGCTACGGGGCCGCTGCCGACGTTCTCGCGTCAAACGGTTACGGTTGCAAGCCTCGCGGGCGCCGCATTGGATTTACCGGTCGCCAATCCGCAGCGCAATCACCCCGGCGTCTTTGCTTGGACAAGCCCGACCAATGGCGCTAATCAGGGCGAAAGACCACAGCCCCGGGGAAGACCAAGTGAGCCGTAGCGGACAGCCCGAATCCCGCCGCGCATTGACGCTTCGCGATGTCTCCGAAGCCTCCGGCGTATCGGAAATGACTGTCAGCCGCGTGCTTCGAAACCGGGGCGACGTCTCGGATTCGACGCGCGAGCGCGTGCTTGAGGCCGCCAAGCGGCTTGGCTACGTGCCCAACAAGATCGCCGGTGCGCTCGCGTCGCAGCGCGTTAACCTCGTCGCTGTGATCGTGCCCTCCCTGTCGAACCTCGTCTTCCCTGACGTGCTGGGAGGTATCTCGGAAGAACTCGAGGACAGTGGCCTGCAGCCGGTCTTCGGCGTCACAAACTACTTGGCCGATCGCGAAGAGGCAGTGCTGTACCAGATGCTGTCATGGCGGCCGTCGGGCGTTATCGTTGCCGGGTTGGAGCATACCGAGGCGGCCAGCGCCATGCTCCGCAACGCAGGCATCCCGATCGTCGAGATCATGGATGTGGACGGTGAGCCGATCGACAGCGTGGTCGGCATCTCGCACAGGCGCGCGGGGCTCGAGATGGCGCGCGCGATCGTGCGGGCCGGATATCTCCGGATCGGGTTTCTCGGCACGAAGATGCCGCATGACTACCGGGCGCGGAAGCGGCTTGAGGGTTTCGAGGCGGGGCTCGCCGAAACCGGCGTCGAGCTTGCGGACAAGGAGTTTTACTCGGGCGGTTCGGCGCTCTTGAAGGGGCGGGAGATGACGGAGGCAATCCTGTCACGCACGCCCGACCTCGATTTCCTTTATTATTCCAACGACATGATCGGGGCAGGCGGGCTGCTCTACTGTCTGGAAAAAGGGATCGACGTGCCCGGCAAGCTTGGGCTTGCGGGGTTCAACGGCGTCGACCTATTGGACGGGCTTCCGCGCAAGCTGGCGACCATGGACGCCTGCCGTCACGAGATCGGCCGCCGCGCGGCGCAGATCGTCGCCGGGCGCTCGGGATCGGGATTGATCGGCGGCGAAATCGTGGAACTGACACCGGTCCTGCAACTCGGCGACACGATCCGCAACGCTTGACGGCTCAGGCCCTGCGCAGAATGTAGATGTCCATGATCCAGCCGTGCCGGTCGCGCGCCTCGGCTCGTGTCTCGATGATCCTTTGCGACGTCTTATCGAGAGGCCCGGACAGCGTGATTTCCTCGGCCATCCCGACATAGGCGCCCCACCAGATTGTCACGCCTTCCGTCGCGATCGACTGGAATGAACACTCCCCGTCGAGCATGACGGCAAGGGTGTCCACGCCCTTCGGCCAGCCTTCCTCGCGCAATCGCCGGCCGGTCGTCACGATGAATGGCGCACCGATTTCGTTCAGCGGCATCGCGTGTGCCGCCGTCAGCGCCTGAAGCGAGGTGATGCCGGGAATGACCCGCACGGTCAGCGGTAGGACGCGCGCGACCCGGTCCGCGATCCTGAGCGTGCTGTCATAGAGCGACGCATCACCCCAGACCAGAAGTGCCGCACTGCCCTTAGAGCCCAATTCCGCCAGAATAGTCTCTTTCCAGACCGCCGCGATGGCATCGTGCCAGTCATCCACGCGCGCCCGGTAGTCTGGCGTTGCGAGATCACGCACGGGCAGGTCGAATTCCACGAGGCGTGTCGCCGGATTGGTTATGACCTCGGCGCAGATCGCGCGCCGCAGCTCCGCCAGATCGGCTTTGTTTTGGCCCTTTCGCGGGATCATCACCAGATCGGCCGCGTTCAGCGCTTTGATTGCCTGGCGCGTCAGGTGGTCGGGATTGCCGGTTCCGATGCCGACGAGAACGAGTTCGATCATGTGCTACCCTGAAATGAAACGCGGCCCGCTGGCCGGGCCGTGTTCGCGGCCATCGCGGCCGGAGTCAAGGTTTACGCTTAACTCTGTGCCGACCAGAGTCTTGCCGCGAGCCAGCCGAGCGCGGCCCAAGCGGCAAGACCGACACCCAGGACACGCGCCGCGAACTCTGCTCCCACTTCGGGCGGGGCGACACCCCAGTACTGATCGGGGTGCGGCGCGCCGATCACGTGCGGCGCGGCCAGAAGCGCTCCCGCGATGACTGCCGGCAGCAGACCACGTCCGAACGCCAGCAAGGCGAGACCGGCGCCGGTCGCCAGAATGGTCCCGAGCCACCAGACTTGGCGCTGAATGAGTTCGGCCGCAATCGTACCGGGCAGTTCGGGCGGAAGTCCCATCGCGGGGGCAAGCTGCAGTGAGGCGAACCCCGCGATACCCCAGAGCACGCCGTGGCTCGCTTCGACCCGGCGGCCGAAATGCTCCGCCAACGCGAAGCCGGCAACGAGGATCAGGCCGTAGGCCGCATAGATGAGCCCGGTGAACAGCACCGTCAAAGCGTTGCGCGCGAACGCGGAGCCTTCGGCGCCGCTGTCGCCATGCGCATGTTCGTCGTCCTCACCAGGCGCGTGGTCGTGCGACGCTGTGCTGTCGCCGGTTTCGGCGAAATGGATGATGGCGCCGGTTTCGTACTGCTCACCCACAAGGATAAGTTCCTGGATGAACGCGAAATGCAGCAGGGCTGCGAACAAGCCTGCCGCAAAGCCGGCGACAAGCCCGCCGGCCAGCATGCGCTGGATCATTGGTTCAGACCGTCAGCGCCTGCTCAGTGGCAGGGGAAACCGGTCGCGTGGCGCATATCGTGCGCGGCGTCGTGCAGCGCCGCCGACTGGGCGTGGCCCGCGACGAAGAGAAGCGTCGCACCCACGAGGGCAACGAAGATCACCGACAGAAGCCCGGTGGACGTCTTGGCGGCGGATTGGGTCATTGCGTTCATCTGTCTCTCCTTGCCGTCCACCCGACGGCGTCTGTCGTTTCATTCCGCATGGCCGGTCTCCTGACTTGCGGGTCGCTGCGTGCCTTCCGCCTTCCCGGGGCTTGAGCCCCAGTGGCCATTGGAAAGCCGCTCGCCGCTTACAGTCGCGGGGGCGGTTGGGGCTTCGGGTGCCGCCTTTGGTCCACCCTACCCCATTCCCATTTCAGTCCAGACGCTTCGCGTCGATTGGACACCATACGGAACCATCTGCCAGCATGCGGGCCGATCGGTCAAGGCGGATTCGCGCCACGCCACGGTCGGATTGCGACCATCATGCTATCCCGGAATCCGGGCGATCGCCTTTTCGCGCAGACTGCCGAGAGGACGGGCGTCCGCAAAGTTTCCGTCGGGCGCCTCGGTGTACAGTTCGAGAAAGGCTACAAGTTCCGGAATATCCTCGACCGTTAGTTCGCCGAAAAGATACGTCGTCTTGCCGGTCGCACGAAACGCAACCGTAGAGGGGTGGGTGCAGCCTGACATGCAGTCCGTTTCACGCACCACACAGGCAAGTCCCGCCTCTGCGACGGCAATCCGCAGGTCGCATGCGAGTCCTGCCTGGCCCGCCGGACAAGACCGGCAGACGGTCGCGGTGACGCCGCTCATTTGCCCTCCGCGAGCGGTCCCAGCAGGATCAGCGCGGGGCCGTCTGCGGCCTCTGACGCGATCAGGGCCTCCATCGTCGCAAGCGTCCCGCGAACGAGCTTTTCTGCCGGTGTAGAGACACTTTCGGCGAGAAGCGCGGGCGTATCGGCAGCCAACCCGGCGCCCTGAAGCCGACGCGCAAGCTCAGCAAAGGTGCGCTTACCCATGAAAACGACTGTCGTCGCGGTCGGATCGGCAAGCGCGGCCATATTGAGATCTTCGGGCAGTGCGCCGGTCACATCGTGGCCGGTGACGAACTGTACGCGGCGCGCGGTCAGTCTGCGGGTCAGCGGAATGCCCGCCGCTGCGGCGGCGGCCATGGCAGAGGTCACGCCAGGGATGATTTCGTAGTCGATTCCGGCCTCGCGGCATGCGACGATCTCCTCCTCAAGCCGCCCGAACAGTCCGCAATCGCCGGATTTGAGCCGCACGACCCTGGCGCCGGATCGGGCATAGTCGACGAGCAGCCGGCTCACATGATCCTGTTTCGGCGAAGTGCGCCCGGCGCGCTTGCCGACGCCGACCATGTCCGCGCCCTCCCGCGCCTTCGCGAGGATCGGACCTGACGAGAGATCGTCGAACAAAACGGCGTCGGCATTTTGCAACCGGTCCATCGCCTTCACCGTCAGAAGCTCCGGATCGCCGGGACCGGACGAGACAAAACTGACGAACCCGCTCATGTCGCCTCCGCGATCAGATGAAAGAATGTGCCCGTGGCGTTGCCCCGGCGCGAACCGGTCTCGGGCACCGCGTCGCCGTTCGCGTCTACGACCCGCGCCAGGGCCGTATCGGGTTGCTCGAGGATCGTCGAGTAGTGGAATTCGTGGCCCCTCAACCGCGCGCCCGCCGGTTCACCGGGAATCGGCGCGGCGAGCTCGGCCAACCGGTAGCCGAGATGCATCTTCCGCTTCTCGAACGACGTCACGAGGCCAAGAAGCTCCGCCATTTCGTGCCGCCGGCCCTCCCGGTCGACGATGGCCGCGCCCATCGTCATGTAGCCCCCACACTCGCCATGGACGGTGCGGGTTTCGGAGAACAGTCTCAAGCCACGCCGGAAACGGCTGGCTTGGGCGAGTTTGCCGCCGTGCAACTCGGGGTATCCGCCAGGCAGCCAGCAGCAATCGGCGCTCTCGTCCGGGGCTTCGTCGGCGAGGGGCGAGAAAGGCAGGATTTCTGCTCCCGCCGCGCGCCAGCCGTCCAGCAGATGTGGATAGACGAAGGAGAACGCCTCGTCGCGCGCGAGCGCGATGCGCTGGCCGGGCGGGGTGACCGATATTGCCTTTCCGGCCGCGATCCGCGTCGTTCCCGCCGCTGCTCGCAATGCCCTCAGGTCGAGATGCTCCGCGACGAACGTCGCGGCTTCGGCAACGATCCGGTCGAGCTCCGGCGTCTCCTCGGCCTGAACGAGGCCGAGATGGCGCTCCGGCACCTCGATTGTCGCCTTTCGCGGCAGCACGCCAAAGACGCGGATACCGGCGACCTCCATGCCGGCGCGCACCAAGGCTTCGTGCCGGGGACTCGCAACGCGGTTCAGGACAACTCCTGCGACCGTCACACCCGGCCGCATTGTCGCGAAACCCTTCGCAACCGCGGCGGCCGACTGTGCCTGCCCTGACACGTCCAGCACCAGCACGACCGGCCAGCCGGTCAGCGCCGAAAGGTCCGCGGACGCGCCCGTCCCCGTTTCCCCGGGCAACGCCACTCCGTCGAAAAGCCCCATCGACCCCTCGGCCAGCACCAGATCCGCTCCGACGGCCGCCCCGATCAGCCCGGAAATGCGATCCTGCCCCATCGCCCAGCTGTCGAGATTGACGGAAAATCGCCCAGACGCCGCACGATGGAAGGCAGGGTCGATGTAGTCCGGTCCGCTCTTGAAAGGTTGCACCTCGAGACCCTGCGCTCGGAACGCACCCAGCAGGCCCAGCATCAGCGTCGTCTTGCCGGTACCGGAGGCGGGGGCAGAGATGATAAGGCCGGGCGGAATCATGACGTCTCCGGGAACCTCGGATCGGTGCCGACCGGCCGGTACCGGCGGTCGTAGTCGCCCGCATAGAGCCTGCTTTCGTCGAAGTCCTCCGCCCCGAGGGAACGTCCGACGAAGATCAGCGCCGTGCGTTCCATTTCGGCCCCGACCGCAGTTTCGAGGGTCTCCAGCGTCGCCCGAACTATGCGTTGGTCGGGCCAAGACGCCCGCCAAATCACAGCGACCGGACAATCGGGCCCGTAATGCGGGGTCAGTTCGGCGACCACCCTATCGAGCATGTGAACGGAGAGATGGATCGCCAGCACCGCTCCGGTCATTGCGAAATTCTCCAAGGTCTCGCCCGGCGGCATCGAAGTCGCGCGGCCCGAGGTGCGGGTCAGCACGACCGATTGCACCACGCCCGGTAGCGTCAGCTCCGCTCCGAGCGCTGCCGCCCCGGCGGCGAAGGACGGTACACCTGGGGTCACGTCGTAAGGAATGCCGAGTCCCCGCAGTCGGCGAAGCTGTTCCCCCATCGCCGACCAAACCGACAGGTCGCCGGAATGGAGCCGCGCGACGTCGTGGCCCGCGTCATGCGCGGCCTTGATCTCAGCGATGATCTCGTCGAGCGACATCGGAGCAGTGTTGATGATTTTCGAGCCATTGGGGCAGTGCGACAGCACTGCCTCCGGCACCAGAGAACCGGCATAGAGGCAGACTGGGCAGGCTGCGATCAGGTCGCGCCCTCTCAGCGTCAGAAGATCCGCGGCACCCGGTCCCGCGCCGATGAAGTGCACCGTCATTCGTCCGTCCTTTCCGCGATGACGGCCGTCGCCAATCCATCGCCCGATACCACGCGCGGGCCAAGAAGCCGCGCGCCCGGCCCCGCCGCGGCCAACGCCGCCGCCTCGGCCAGCGATCCCGTGCCGAATCGTTCGGCAACCCGCGCCGAATGGCTCAGCGTCACTTCTTGCGCAAGCTCCTCTCGGCCAACTGCGCGAACCAGGAGACCGAGTTCCGCCGCCAGTTTGCCGATCGCGGGCGCTTCGGCCTTGCCCGCAACGGTCGCAAGCAGGTCGGCCCGTCCGCCCGCCCGGTCGAAGGCATCGCGCAAGGATGCGACGGTCGCGGCTGACCGGAAGCCGAGCCCAGCGACCCTCACTTTACCACGCTCCATTGCACCACCGGCCGCAACGGTTCCCAGCCGCGCATCCGCCCGAGCGGCGCAGAGATCGCCACTTCATAGCGCAACAGCGAGCCGCCCCTGTCGACTTGCAACTGGGCCAGCAGCGCCTCGGATTCGAGTGTGACGGCGTTCACGACCAGCCGTCCGCCGTCCCGAAGGCGCTTCCATACACTCTCTATTCCAGCGAAATGCATGCCTCCGCCGACAAATACCGCATCCGGCTCGGGCAGCGCCTTCAGTCCCTCGGGCCAAGCGGACTCATGAACTTCGAGCCGATGCGAGAGCCCGAACGCCGCCGCGTTGGTGCGGATGTTCGCAGACCGGTCCGCCCGGGCTTCAACCGCCTGGGCGGTGGTTCCGGGCGCTGACAGGCACCACTCGACCGAGATCGAGCCAGAGCCCGCGCCCAAGTCCCAAAGAACCTCCCCCGGACGCGGCGCCAGGGCGGACAGAGTCAAGGCCCGGATCGGCCGCTTGGTGATCTGGCCGTCATGCGTGAAACAGTCATCGGGAAGGCCCGAGGCGCGCGGCAGTCCCACCGCACCGTCCGTGTCGATCGCGACCGCCACTGGATGCGCGACATCGGAGAGAGCGTAATCGTGCGCGACCGTCTCCCTCACACGCTCTCGCGGCCCCCCAAGCGCCTCCATAGCGACCAGCCGCGACGGTCCGAACCCGCGATCCGACAGCCATTTCGACAAGGCACCGACAGCGGCTCCGTCCCGAACGAGGCAGACCGCGCGCACACCGCGGCCAAGCACGGGCACGAGGCGCTCGAACGGCGCGGCATGGAGGCCGAGGCAGATCGTGTCTTCCAGCCGCCAACCCAAGCGAGAGGCGGCGAGCGAGAAGGTCGAGGGGGCAGGATGCGCGGTCCATTCGCCCGGTTCGAGATGCGCCGAGAGGCTACCGCCCGCGCCGAGCCAGAACGGGTCGCCGGAAGCCAACACTACGACATTTCGGCCCTTTTCAGCCAGAACCGGGTCGATTTTGAACGGAACTGGCCATTCGCGGCCGCGATCGCCAGCCCCGACCAGTTCAAGGTGACGCGGACCGCCGAAAATGATATCCGCCGCGCGGATGGCTGCGCGACTTGCCTCGGACAGGCCGCTCACGCCATCCTCGCCCAGTCCGACGATCACCAGCCAGGGATCAGACATGACCCGCGTCCTTCTCCTCGGCGGCACGACCGAAGCGAGCGCTCTTGCAAGGCGTTTGGCAGATGCGCGAGTGGAGGCTGTCTTTTCCTATGCCGGACGCACCGAATCGCCCGGGACACAACCCTTGCCGACGCGGATTGGTGGCTTTGGCGGAGCCGGAGGGTTGGCTGAATACATCCGGTCCGCAGGATTCACGCATGTCATAGACGCGACGCACCCATTCGCCGTCCAGATGAGCCGCAACGCGGCTGCCGCCTGCGCTGAAACCGGCACGCCGCTTTGCGCCTTTGAACGCGAACCGTGGACGGCGGGGCCTGGCGATGAATGGCGTCACGTCGCGGATGTTGGCGCGGCTGTCGACGCACTTCCCGATACGCCAGCTCGCATCTTCCTCGCCATCGGCAAGCAGAACCTCGCGGCCTTTGGTGCGAAGCCCCAGCACCATTATCTTTTGAGGCTTGTCGATCCGCCTGAAGGACCGCTGCCCTTGCCCGATGCGGACGCCCTCATCGCGCGTGGCCCTTTTACCGAGGCAGAGGATCTGCGGCTTCTGATCAACCATCGGATTGACCTGATCGTCGCGAAAAACTCCGGCGGCGCGGGCGCCCGGGCCAAACTCGATGCGGCGCGGCTTCACCAGGTTCCAGTCGTCCTGATCGACCGGCCGGCCATGCCGCCCCGACGCGTCGCACGCGATGTTGACGGGGTTATGGCGTTTCTCGCTCATCGCGCCGACCTCGGCGTGTAGACGAACTGGCCCACGCGCCGCGTGTCAGCGTTGCCGACAAGCACCATAGTCCTCATATCCGCCATTTCGGGCATCGCCTCGGCGAGCGTCATGGTCTCCAGCCTCTCTTCCGGCGTGGTGACGGCACGCGCGAAGGAGATCAGCCGGTCGGGCCCGCACTCCTGGCGCAGGATGTCGAGTGCGCGGGCGAACTGATGCGGCCGGCTCTTCGAGCGCGGATTGTAGAAGGCCATCGCGAATCCTGCCTGTGCGGCGAGCTTCAGGCGGTGTTCGACAAGGTCCCAGGGCTTGAGGTTGTCCGACAGGTTGATCGCGCAGAAGTCGTGACCCAGCGGAGCGCCGAGCCGGGCGGCGGCGGCGAGCATCGCGGTGATGCCGGGCAGGACGCGGATTTCGAAGGCGTCGGGGTCCGACCTTCGTTCGAGCGCTTCGAAAAGAGCCGAGGCCATCGCGAAGACGCCGGGGTCACCGGAAGAGACGATGACGACCCGCCCGCCCTCCGCCGCAATGTCGAGCGCGAGATTGGCGCGGTCCAACTCCACGCGGTTGTCCGAAGGATGCAGAATCAGCCCCTCGCGCGGCGCGACGCGGGCGACGTAGGGTAGGTAGCCGACCACGTCGGTCGCATCGGCGAGGGCCGCCCGGACCTCGTCCGTGACAAGCCGGTCATCGCCCGGCCCAAGACCGGCGACCGCGACGCATCCGCTCATGGCCTGCGCCCCTGTCCATGTACGAGGACGATGGAGAAGTAGGGGACCACCGCTTCGGCCTCGGACAGCCGCTGCACGCGCTGCCCCTCCATCGTCCCGCGCTCTACGATCCAGGCCGCCCCGAGCCGCCCAGCGGTTGCGAGCGCGCGGCGCAGTTTCGGCAGATTGCGGCCGATCTTCATGACGACGAGCGCGTCTGCGTCGCGCGCGCGCTCGGCCAGCACCTCTTCCGGCAGCGTCGCCATCAGCACGGTCAACACGTCGTCGCCCCAGGTGATCGGGATGCCGGTCGCGGTCCAGCAACCAGACATGCCGGTGATGCCCGGGACCACCTCCACGTCGGCGCGGCCCTGGAGTCGCGAATGGAGGTGCATGAACGAGCCGTAGAAGAACGGATCGCCTTCGCAAAGGACAACAACAGTCTCTGTTTCGGCCAATACTGCGATCTTCTTCGCCCAGTTCTCGTAGAATTCAGCGAGCTGCCGATTGTATTCGGGGTCGGAGAAGTGGATCTCGGTGGTAACCGGATACTCCATCGGATACTCGGCCACGTCCGGTCCGATCATTCCGTTGACGATCTGCCGAGCCTGACCGGCACGCCCCGCCTTGCGGAAATATGCGACGTGCTTCGATCCGCGGATGACGCGATCAGCCCTCACGCTCATCAGTTCGGGATCTCCGGGTCCGAGGCCCACGCAGATCACCTTTCCGGTGTGGGAGCCCATCGTCATTCCTTCCGGCTCGCAAGCGCATTGACGGCGGCCACGGTTATCGCCGATCCACCGAGTCGCCCTTTCACTATCAGCGACGGCGCGGGAAGATCCTGCATCAGCGCGTCCTTGGATTCCGCAGCGCCGACAAAGCCCACCGGGCAACCGATGATCGCCGCCGGGCGCGGACAGGCGGGGTCTTCGAGCATGTTGAGCAGATGGAAGAGCGCGGTCGGAGCGTTTCCGATGGCCACCACGGCGCCTTCGAGATGCGGCCGCCACAGCTCCAACGCGGCAGCCGAGCGGGTGTTTCGCAACTCCTTCGCCATGTCAGGCACGCGCGGATCGTTGAGGGTGCAGATCACATCGTTCCTCGCAGGAAGGCGCGGGCGAGTGATGCCTTCGCTCACCATCCGCGCATCGCACAGGATCGGCGCGCCCGCCTCCAGCGCCGCGCGGGCGGCGGTGGCCATGCCGGGGGTGAAGCGGACATGTTTCTCAAGCCCGACCATCCCTGCCGCATGGATCATTCGGACCACGACGACCTCTTCCTCGGGCACAAAACGGCTCAGATCCGCCTCGGCGCGGATCGTCGCAAAGCTCTCGAGGTAGATCGCGGCGCCGTCGGTCTGATAGCTATGGGGCATCTTCGGCCTCGGAAAGGAGTTCGGCGGTCAGCGTCTCGGGGTGGAGCCCGGTCAAGGCGGGTTCATCGGAGGACGAGCCGTCGCGGATCAGGTCGACCGTGCCGCCCGGCCGACCGACGAGCGTCAGCGGCGCGGGTGCCGGGTGAGCGCATCCCTTGGAACAGCCCGACACGTGGAGACCGAGGCCGGGCGGGAGCGCGACGCTCAGCCTCTGCGCCAAGGTTCGCGTAGCGATCTGCCCTTGCGGACAGGCGGGCGCACCGGTGCAGGCGGTGACGTTAAGAAGCGGGTGCCAGGGATCGGTAATCACGCCCGCGCATCCCGGAGCCTCGAGCGCGCCTTCGATCAGCAGCATACGCCAAGGCGTGGTGCGCAACGGCCCGATTTCGGCCAGATAGGACAGGGTTTCGGCCGTCATCTGGCCGAACTCCAACGCAACCATCCACCCCTGAGCCACGCGTCCCGGTGCAGGGGAAGGCTTTGCCGCACGCGGAACCCCGGGCACCTCAGTGAATGCTTCCGGCAAAATGGCGCCACGCGCAATATGCGGGGCCATGCGGCCCCGGCCCTGCGGGGCTCCACCGGTGCTCAGGAACCAGCGCGCAAGCTCCAGCGCGATTTCGGCGACCTGATCCGCTGAGACCATCGCCCCTGTCGCCGCGCCGTCCGGGCGCACGAGAAGGCTATCGCCGGGTCCACTTTCCACGCGGATATCGGCTGAAACGGCAGTCAGAACCGGCTCGCCGGCGCAATCGACGGCGTAGCCGAACTTTCCGGGCGTGTCTGGCGCTCCTTCCGCCCCCAGCGCTGCGGCGAGAGACGCGGCGATCTCTTGCACCCGATCGCCCTCGCTCCAGAACGGAGTCGCGACGATGTTGCGGCGGCTTTCCGCTTCAGTCGTCTCGTCGATCAGGCCCAGCGCGGCGAGCCCTTCGATCAGCGGGCGGTGCCCGAGTGCGCTCACACCGCGGAGTTGAACATTCGCGCGAGCCGACAAATCGATCAGCCCGTTCCCATAGCGCCTGGCGAGAGCGGCCAAGCCCGCCGCCTGTTCGGGCAATAGCCGCCCGCCGCGCGGCCGCACGCGGACGACAAGCCCGTCCCCCGACATCATGGGGCGGAGCGCGCCAGGGCACCAGCCTTTGACGACAGGCGCGCTCATCCTTCCGCCTCCATCGCGATGGAGTTGCGGCGCGTGACCCAAAGCCCTGCCTCCGCCAGCGACGAGAACCTGTCGCGCATCGCGGACAGCGCACCGGGGTTCTCCCGTTCCATGAAGGCGACGATGTCGTCGCGGCCAAGCGTCGCCTCGTGGTAGAGGTCGAACAGATGCGCGGGCACGGCACGCGCCAGATGCGCGAAGGCCGCCATGTGGTCGAGCGTGGCGGCGATCTCTGCCGCCCCCCGAAAACCGTGATTCATCATCCCGTCCGCCCAGCGTGGATTGGCGGCGCGGGCGCGGACGACGCGACCGATCTCTTCGGTCAGGGTACGGGCGCGGGGCGCGTTGGGCCGAGTGGCATCGACGTGATAGAGCGCCGGCGCGTGACCGCCGAGCCGGGCTACGGCAGCGGCGAAACCGCCCTCATGCGCGGCGTAGTCCGAGGCCAGAAGCAGGTCGGTTTCGAGCAAATCCTGGACATGGACAAAGCCGTCCGCGCCCTTGACCTGTGCCTCCAGGGCCGCGCGGGCCGGGTGAGCGTCGCCGCTCGCGTCGATCGCCCATTCCGAACCCGAAAGCCAGGCTTCGCCGGCCGCCAGGCGACCGTCCGGCCCGTAATCCTCGATCGGCTCGCCCATGGCGAGCCCGTAGAGCCCCGGTTTCGGCCCGAACACACGGGGCGTTGCGTGCAGGTAGGGGTTGTCCCCTGGTGCCTCTTCACGTTCGGAAAGCGCGGCGGCAGCAGCCTCGAAAAGTTGGGCGAGGCCCGGGAAAACGTCTCTGAACAGGCCGGATACGCGCAAAGTGACATCAATGCGGGGGCGACGGAGCAGCGCTAGCGGGATGACCTCGAAGCCCGAAACACGCTCCGACCCCTCATCCCATTTCGGGCTGAGGCCTGCGAGGTGCAAGGCCATCGCGAACTCCTCGCCCGCCGTGCGCATCGTGGCCGAACCCCAAAGGTCCACCACCAGAGATTTCGGCCAATCGCCTTTGTCCTGAAGATGCCGGCGCAACAGCTCCTCGGCGAGCTTCACGCCCTGCGCATGGGCGGCACGCGAGGGCACGGCACGCGGATCGGTAGTGTACAGATTCCGCCCTGTCGGCAGCACGTCCGACCTCCCCCGGAAGGGCGAGCCTGACGGACCAGGATCGACGCGGCGCCCGTTCAGAGCGGCGAGAAGGCCCGCGCGCTCTTCCGCCCCGCATCGGCCGTTGCCGAAGACATGCAACCCTTCGCCATACTGGCTTTCCTTGATGTCGCAGACGAAGCGGTCGATCCGGGTGATTGCTTCGGCCGGCGAAGCGTCCTCGGGGACGCCAAGATCGTCTTCCACCCCGCGCCCTCTGGCCTCCTCCCGGATTGCGGCTATCAGCCGGTCGCGGCGGGCGGGGTCGAGCCCATCGGCGGTGGAGTATTCGTCAAGCAGACGTTCCAGCCGGTTCAGATCCTCCGGCACCGCGCTTTCGGCGAGTGGCGGCGGCAGGTGGCCGATCGTCACCGCCCCGATCCGCCTTTTGGCCTGCGCAGCCTCACCTGGATCATTCACGATGAAAGGGTAGATGACTGGCAGATCGCCAGTCAGCGCCTCCGGCCAGCAATCCTTGGACAGAGCGACCGACTTGCCTGGCATCCACTCGAGCGTGCCGTGCGCCCCGATATGGATCAGTGCGTGAATACGTTGCGACCGGAGCCAGAGATAGAAGGCCACATAGGCGTGGCGCGGCGTGCGGCTCAGGTCGTGGTAGTCATCGCCGCGCGTTTTGACGTCCCCACGTTCCGGCTGAAGGGCGACGATGGCCTGACCGCGCCGGATCGCTTGGAATCGGAAGTGCCCGTCCACAACCGCGGGGTCGGTGTCTGGTTCGCCCCAAGCCGCGAAGAGCGCCTCACGCAGTGGTCCAGATATCAAGAAGATAGTGTCCAAGTAGGCCGAAACCGGCCATTCGAGGGTCTCGGTCGACAGCGCGGCGCCGAGATCGTCACCGGCCATGACGGCATGGCCGTTCCCCGCCATAGCACCCAGGATGGCCTCAGCGGAATCGAGTGCATCGAGACCGACGGCATGGGCAAGCTGGTGCGCCTTGCCAGGATAGGTGGACAACACGAGCGCCAAATTGCGCCCGCCAGCGGGCGTGGTTGAAAGGCGATGCCAGCCCGCGACGCGGTCCGCCACGGCAGCGGTCCGATCGGGATCGGCGCGGTGCACGAAACGGGAATACTGAAGGTCAGCGTCCATCTTCGACGGCTGCTTGAAGCTCGCGACACCGGCGAAGATGCGACCGTCGACTTCGGGCAGCACGACATGCATTGCCAGATCGGCGGGCGACAGGCCGCGCTCCGCCTCGGTCCAGTCCTTTTTCCGCGCGGTCGAGAGCGCCACCTGGAAGACCGGGCAACCGGGTGCGTCAAGGGGCGAGGCGCCGCCGTCCGCGCCCTTGGCCGAAAACGCCGTCGCATTAACGATGGCGGCAGGCTTCAATCGCGCGAGCTCCGCTCGCAGCCAGGTCGCGGCCGCCGGGTCCTTCAGCGATGCGGCATAGGCGCCGACGGCGGCAAAGCCGCGCTTTTCCAACGCTGTGATCAATGCGTCCACCGGGTCGGTGTCCGCCGAGGTCAAGTACGATCTGTAGAAGGTGACGACCGCCAGGGGGCGTTGCCCAACCTCCGGCACGGGCGCAACACCCTTACCCGGCAGATACCACCCGAAGGGAGGCACGGTCTTGTCGCCCGCCACCGGTCCGGCGTAAAGCCCCACCGCCAGCGCCATCTGCTGCAGCGCCGCCTGTGCGGCAACCGTGCCGCCGGCGTCGCAGAGCGATTGCAGCCGGCGCAGGGTCGATTTCGGCAATGTCGACAATTCGTCGAGCCGCGCATCGTCGCGCCCGTCGGCGGGCAGTACCGCCAGCGCGATTCCCCGCCGCCGGGCAAGGTCCTGCACCTGCGCGAGCCCATAGGGCCAGTAGCTTTCCCCGCCGATCAGGCGGATCAGGATGCCCTTGGCACCCGCCAGCGTCTGTTCAACATAGGTGTCGACCGACAACGGGTGCCGCAGGGCCACTAGATTGGCCAGCCGAAGCGTGGGCAGCGCGCCGGCGGCGCGATGCCAGCCCGCCGCGAAAGCACCGAGATCACTGTCAGAGAACGACAGCGCCACCAGATCGGCCGGGTCCTGGCCGAGATCTCTGGGCGTGTCGGTTTCCTCGAGCCCGTGACTTTCGCGGAAGATGACATGCATCGTGGCGTCAGGCCCCCACGGTTTCCGGCAACAGCACCGCGCGGATCGCTGCCGGATCGACATCGTCATGCTCACCGATCACGACAAGCCGCGAGACCCGCGCCGCGTCTCCCCAGGGCTGGTCGTACTGGGACCGGACCCGCTCGCCCACGGCCTGGACGAGCATCCGCATCGGCTTGCCGCTTACCGCGACATAGCCCTTCACGCGCAGGATGTTCTGCTCCCGCGCGAGGCGCGTGATCGCCTCCTTCAGCGCGTCCGGATCGACGATTTCGGGCAGGTCGATCACCACCGTGTCAAAGTCGTCGTGTTCATGATCATCCGTCCCGTCGTGATGCGAGGGCCGCGTTTCGAGATCGTCCTCGGCCGCAGCGTTCAGGCCGAGAATCACCTGGGGATCGATCCGACCCTCTTCCATCGGAAGAATCGGCAACGGACGCGGCGCTTCGGCCTCGACCACGGCCCTCGCGGCGGCAAGCCCGGCCTCGCCCGCAAGGTCCGCCTTCGACAGAAGCACAATATCTGCGCAGGAAATCTGATCCTCGAAGACCTCTGAAAGCGGCGTCTCGTGATCCAGCGAGTCGTCCGCAGCCCGCTGCGCCTCCACCGCGGCCACGTCAGGCGCGAAGCGGCCTGCCGCGACTGCCTCGGCGTCGGCCAATGCGATGACGCCGTCGACAGTGATGCGCGAGCGGATCGCAGGCCAGTCGAAGGCCTTTAGAAGCGGTTTCGGCAAGGCGAGGCCCGAGGTCTCGATCAGGATGTGATCGGGCTTCTGCGGCAATGCCATCAATGCCTCGATCGTCGGGATGAAATCGTCCGCGACAGTGCAGCAGATGCAGCCATTCGCCAGTTCGACGATATTTTCCGCCGGGCAGTTCTCATCCGCGCAGGACTTCAGGATATCGCCATCGACACCGACCGGGCCGAATTCGTTCACGAGAACCGCCAGCCGCTTGCCTTGCGGGTTCTGCATCAGGTGCCGGATCAGCGTCGTCTTGCCGCTGCCCAGAAACCCGGTGATCACGGTGACGGGAATCTTCGAAAGTTCGGTCATTCAGTTCTCCATCGGGGGTATGCGGGCAAGCGACTGCTTGCGGAATATGACGGGGCGTTCGCGCCAGGGGACGAGCCCGTCAGGCGCCTTTGCGTAGGCGGCAGCGCCGGCAAGGATGTCCTCGACATGCGAATCCGGGTCCAGGTGGCCGTAGACGTAAGACCAGCGGCCGGGCGCGGACAAAGCGATGTTGCAGCCGTGATCGCAGGCCGAGAGGCATTCGACTGGCACAATTCGGACGCCTGCGGGCGCGCCCGCCTCTTCCAACGCCTGCAGCAGCCGCGCGCCGGGGCGCGCGGCGTCGTCCGGAACGGGCTCACCCATCCGACAGGTCGTGCAGACATGGAGCGTTACGGTCACTCGGGCCGGTCCTTTCCTTCGCACGGAAAGGGGCGTGCCTGCTTGGAGCGGTATCGCACTCCGGGCCGGCCGCGGAACCCCCCGTCCGCCGTCACACATCCAGCGCTGGCAGGTCTCCCGGCTTGCGGATGTCGGAGCTTCGCTCCGCCGGCCCCACCCCCTTCCCGGCCTCTGCCAGTGGGACACGGGGGACCTCTCCGGTCACGGTCGCGGGGGCGGCTGCGCTTCGGCCCCGAACCGCGATCGGTCGCAAAGCCTGTCGCATTCCCTCTTCGCCTGCCATATGACAGGAACCAGCGCCGCCTCACCTGAGGCATGAGGCGCCCCCTTGTCAAGCAACGGAAGGGACCATGGCCGCACCGAAACCGACCGATCCGGCAGCAGATGCCGCCCGCCATGCACAAAAGATGGCCAAGAAGAAGGCCGCGCGTGACAAGATCATGGCAACGAAGGAGGGTGAGAAAGGGCTGATCGTCGTCCATACGGGTGCCGGGAAGGGCAAGAGTTCGTCGGCATTCGGCATGATCCTGCGCTGCATCGCGCATGGAATGCCCTCGGCTGTCGTGCAATTCATCAAGGGTGCCTGGTCGACGGGCGAGCGCACACTGATCGAGGAGCATTTCGGCGATCTCTGCCAGTTCTACGCGATGGGCGAGGGCTTCACATGGGAAACCCAAGACAAGGAGCGCGACATCGCCGCGGCGCGGGCCGGATGGGAGAAGGCCAAGGAACTCATTCGCGATGAGAAGAACAGGATGGTACTGCTCGACGAGATCAACATCGCGCTGCGCTACGACTATCTGCCGATCGAAGAGGTCGTAGAGTTTCTCAAGTCCGAAAAGCCTGCAATGACGCATGTGGTGCTGACCGGGCGGAACGCGAAGGAAGAATTGATCGAGATCGCGGATCTCGTCACGGAGATGACGCTCGTGAAGCATCCGTTCCGATCGGGGATCAAGGGCCAGAAGGGCGTGGAGTTCTGAGGACGGAGCCGGGGGCTCTGCCCCCGGGCCCCCGGAGTATTTTCGGACAGAAAGTGTGCAGGGTGTCGTGCGGGCGCTGATGATCCAAGGGGCTGGCTCGAATGTCGGCAAGTCGCTTCTCGTCGCCGGTCTCTGCCGGGTCGCGCGGCGAAGGGGGCTATCGGTCGCGCCATTCAAGCCGCAAAACATGTCGAACAACGCCGCGGTGACGACAGACGGCGGCGAGATCGGGCGGGCGCAGGCCCTGCAGGCGCTGGCCTGCGGGGTGGGGGCCCATACAGACATGAACCCCGTTCTGCTTAAGCCCGAGACCGATACCGGCGCGCAGGTCATAGTGCAGGGCAAGCGACTGACGACGGTTCGGGCAAGAGACTATTCCGCCCTGAAGCCGCAACTTCTGCCATTTGTGCTGGAGAGCTTCGAGCGACTCAAGGCCACCTACGACCTGGTCATCGTCGAGGGCGCCGGGAGCCCGGCGGAGGTCAATCTTCGGGCGGGCGACATTGCCAATATGGGCTTCGCCCGCGCCGCCAGGGTGCCGGTGATCCTTGCCGGAGACATCGACCGGGGCGGGGTCATCGCGCAGATCGTCGGGACGCAGGCGGTGCTCGATCCCGACGACGCTACCATGGTTGGCGGCTTCCTCATCAACAAGTTCCGCGGCGACCCATCGCTGTTCGACGACGGCTATCGGCTGATCGAGGCGCGAACCGGTTGGCGCGGCTTCGGTGTGCTACCCTATTTCCGCGACGCGGCGAAACTTCCCGCCGAGGACGCGCTCGATCTCGGCGGTGCCACCGGGGGCGGGCCGCTCAAGATCGCTTGCCTCGCGTTCAGCCGGATTGCGAATTTCGACGATCTCGACCCGCTGAAGCTCGAGCCTTCGGTGAGCCTCACGATGGTCCGCGAGGCCGAGCCGATCCCGGGCGATGTCCGTCTGGTCATCCTGCCCGGCTCAAAATCGACACGCGGCGACCTAGCCTATCTTCGCGATCAGGGCTGGGACATCGATCTCGCCGCCCATGTCCGGCGCGGCGGCCATGTGCTCGGCATTTGCGGCGGTTACCAGATGCTCGGCAGGTCGATCGCCGACCCCGAGGGCATCGAAGGCAAACCCGGCGAGGCCGAGGCGCTCGGGCTACTCGATGTCACCACGACGATGACGCCCGACAAGCGACTGACCCGCACCGCCGCAGTTCATGCCGCGACCGGGGCGCCAATGGAGGGCTACGAAATCCATATCGGCCAAACGGAAGGCCCGGCCCGCGCCCTGCCCTTCGCCTATGTGGACGGAGAGCCCGAAGGCGCCACCTCGTCCGACGGCCGGATCATCGGCAGCTACCTGCACGGCATGTTTGCGGGCGATGCGTTCCGCGCGGCGTTCCTGTCCCGCCTCGAAGTGTCCTCCACTGCCCTTTACGGAGCGAGTGTCGAGGCGGCGCTTGACGCGCTGGCCGATCACATGGAAGCGCATCTGGACGTGGACGGGCTTCTCGCGCTGGCCCGCTAGACTGTTGCAGCGCAGGGCGGCGCCAAAGCCTCCGCCAAACGCTCCCATTCTGCCTCCTGCCCCGGCAAGCCGAGCCGCAACCAGCCCTCCGACCACGGAAAGGCCCGTGACCATATGCGGGCGTTGGCCAGGCGGTCGCGCGCGGCGATCGCGTCGCCCGTCTCATAGAGGCGGAAGAGAGGTGTCCCGCCGACAAGGGACCAGCCCGCCGCGCGCGCCATCGCGTCGAGCCTCCCGGCTTCGGACAGGAGCCGGGCCGTCGTCTCTTCAGCCCAGGCGCGGTCGGACAGCGCTGTCGAGCCGATGGCGACCGCCGCGCCTGATACAGGCCAGGGACCGGCCATGCGTGCGAGCTCGGCGATGTCCAGCTCATGGCCGATGACGAATCCGAGACGCAGCCCGGCGAGCCCGTAGAACTTGCCGAAGGACCGCAGGACGAAGAGGCCCGGCCGCCCGGCCTGCGCGGCAATCGAAAGTTCGGGCACGGGATCGGCGAAACTTTCGTCGACGACGAGTCGGCCGACCCGTTCGGACAACTCGAGCAGCATCTCGGGATTCTGGCACCGCCCGTCGGGATTGTTCGGGTTCACGACCACGGTCAGGTCGGCGCCGCACAGCGCGGCGAGGTCGCCGACCTCCTCCACTGTCCAGCCGGCCGCACGAAGCGAGGCGGCGTGCTCGTTATAAGTGGGCGAGAGCACGCGGGCGCGGCCGGGCGTTCCAAGGCGCGGGATGGCCTGAATGGCGGCCTGGGCGCCCGCCATGGCGAGGATTGGCGCGCCGGTGCCAAAGGCGGACGCGGCCGACGTGGTCAGTGCCGCCAGTTCCGCCCCGGTGGGCAACGCTGTCCAGGCACTCAAGGGCAGATCAGGGATGGGGTAGGGTGTGCGGTTGATACCGGTCGAAAGGTCAATCCAGTCCGATGCCTCTCCGCCGTAGCGGGCCATCGCCCTGTCTATGTCACCGCCGTGATCCTGCATCGCCTCAGACCCATGCCGCGAAAAAGACAAGGGCTGCAAGCGCGAAGAGCGCCGCGCGGAACAGGGAAAGGGCCCGGCAGATATCGCGCGGTTCCGGATCGGGCGCACCGCCGTTGACCCAAGGCTCCTCCGCCACCCGGTCCGCGTAGACGCGCGGCCCCGACAGGCGGACCCCGAGCGCGCCGGCCATCGCCGCCTCTGGCCAGCCTGCATTGGGGGAGCGGTGGTGGCGAGCGTCGCGCACCATTGCCCGAAACGCGGCGCCGCGAGCGTGCGAGACGACTGCGAACAGCACTCCCGTTAGCCGCGCGGGAACCAGGTTGGCGACGTCATCGATACGGGCCGCAGCCCAGCCGAAGGCCTCGTAGCGAGAATTGCGATGCCCGATCATCGAGTCGAGCGTGTTGATGGCCTTGTAGGCGGCGATCCCCGGCAGGCCGAAAAGCGTCCCCCAGAAGACGGGCGCCACTATACCATCCGACGTGTTCTCTGCCAGACTTTCGAGCGCCGCTCGCGCGACGCCGGCCTCGTCGAGTTGCGCAGGGTCGCGCCCGACGATCATCGCCACGGCGCTCCGCGCGCCGTCCAGATCGCCGTCAGAAAGCGGCGCGGTGACGGCCCGGATATGGCTTTGCATCGACCGGATCGCGATGAATGGCCAAGCGATGACACCGCCCAGCAGGATGCCCAACCACCCCTCGGGCAGAAACCAGGTGGCCATCCAGGCCAGGTCAGCCGCAATCGCAACCACGATGACCGTGGCTGCGAGACCGGCCAGGCGACGCTGGGGAGGATCCGCGTCTTCAAGGTTCAGCCAGGATTCCAGCCGCGAGATCAGCGCGCCGATCCAGGTGACCGGATGCCCGATGACAGCGTAAAGCCGTGCGGGCCAGCCGATCGCCGTATCGATGGCCATCGCTACGAGCATGATCGCCGCACCGCTCATCAAGGCCTTTCCTTGCCGACCGAAAACCTCAGAACAGCTCGGATTCCCGCCCGACGGAGCGCGGCCGGCGCATCGGGCGCGATACGGCCGGGCGCGAACAGCAGAGCGCGGGCCGAGCCGGTATGGGCAATTGCGAAGCCCAACGCGCCGAGATCGCCGGCCAATCGCTCTGTCGGATCGTCACTTGGACCGCGCATCGCAAGTGTGCGCCGCGCAGAGACGGAGGCGACCGCCGCCGCGGCGGTCGCATCACCGGCGCGAGTGGCACCCCGCCAATCGGCGAGAAGATCCGAGATGTCGGGAAAGGATGCATCCCCCGCCTCGGTCCGCCGGTCTGGTCCGTAGAAGCCGCCGATCACATCAAACCGGGGAACGGGCGGCAGCGCCTCAAGAACCCGCCCCCGACGCGACGCCCAGAGAAGTCTCTCGGGCCGGTCGAACATCAAGGGGTCGCTGGCGCCCTCAGCTTCGATGCACGCGTGCGCGAGATCTTCTGGCGCACCACGATAGCCGGCGAGACCCGCCAGCGCGAGAAGTGCCGCTGTCGAAGCTCCGCCCCCCCCGCCCGCCGGCATGCACGCGCGCAAGACAACGCGGCCGCCCAAGGTCAGACCAAGCGAGCCAAGAAAACGACGCGCGCGTTCTGGGGTGATGAGGCGCTGCCCGCCGCCGTGAACAGCCAGGCCCGGACCGGGCAGGTGCCACCCGCCAAGCGAGAGCGCCGGACAGGGCAGCGTGACCAAGGCCACGGGACCATCCCGTCCGATTCGGCCCTGCAGCAATTCTCCGAAATGGCCCGCGACGCGGATGGCGGCAGCCGTCATGCCGCGACCTCGTTGACCGACGCGATCGACCAGGCGCCGCTTGGCAACGCGAGTATGCGCGTGACCGACAAGGGCGCGACGTCAAACGCCAGGGCGGGCGCGACGGCTCCGAGCGCGATCGCAAGCCCGGCGCGCACCGTTCCGCCATGCACCACGACAGCGGCCGGCCCGTTCGATTCGGCGAGCCGCGTTAGCACAGGCATCGCGCGCGCGCAGAGATCCGCGAAGCTTTCTCCTTCGGGTGGTCGGTGCTGCGCGAGATCTTCCGACGAAAGCAGGCCGAGATCGGGCAGGCCGGCGAAGGGCCGCCCCTCCCACGCCCCGAAATCCTGCTCCCAGAGGTCGGGCTCCTCTGCGACCGCCTGCACGTCAGGCCAGAGCGCGGCCGCCGTTTCCCGGCAGCGCCGCGCGGGGCTCACGACGATCCGGGCAGGTTCGCCAAGCCGCGCCCGAAGCGCGGCTATGGCCGCCATGTCGCTGCAATCGGCCGCGACGTCGGTGCGTCCGCAAAGGCGCCCGCCGTGCAAGGCGGGCGCATGCCGGATCAACATCAGCTCTGTCGCGCTCCCGCCGCTCACGGTCGCATTCTCCCTTTCCCGCATCGCCTGTTTCTGCTTTGAGGACGCAGGATGAGCAAGACGATACTGATCACAGGGGGCGCCCGATCGGGCAAAAGCGGCATCGCCGAGACGATGGCGCTGTCCCTGGCCCCGCGCGCGGTCTACATCGCCACGGCTGAGGCGCATGATGCCGAGATGGAGGCGCGGATCGCGGCCCATCAGGCGCGGCGCGGCGCAGAATGGGATACCCACGCGGAGCCGCTGGACCTAACGGGTGCATTGGCCGCGACCGATGGGCGCGGCCCCCGGTTGATTGATTGCCTGACACTGTGGCTTTCGAATCTCTTGCACGCCCGACGAAACTGGCAGGCGGCGGGCGCGGAATTTGTGACGGCGCTCGCCGCGCAACGCGACCCGGTCGTGATTGTCACCAACGAAGTGGGCTGCGGAATCGTGCCGGACAACGCCCTTGCCCGGGAATTCCGCGATGCGGCCGGGCTTCTCAATCAAAAGATCGCGGCGGTGTCGGATGAAGTCCACCTCGTCGTGTCCGGCCTTCCACTGAAAGTAAAATGACATGAGTCTTCCGCCCCTTTCCTCGCTCTCGCAGATCACCCGACTCGCCGACAAGCTTCCGGCTGCGGACACCAAGGCGGCCGAAGCGGCACGGGCGCGCCAGAATTCGTTGACGAAGCCACCCGGATCGCTCGGCCGGCTTGAGGAGCTTGCCGAGTTCATCGCCACATGGCGCGGCACCGCGAGGCCTGAAATCTGGCGCGCTCAGGCGCTCGTCTTCGCGGGCAACCACGGGGTCTGCGCGCAGGGCGTGAACCCCTATCCGCAGGAAGTGACGGCGCAGATGGTCGCGAATTTCCGCGCGGGCGGGGCCGCGATCAACCAGCTCTGTGCGGTGAACGGCGCCGATCTGTCAGTCATCGCGCTTGAGCTCGACCGGCCCACGGCGGACTTCACCGAAGGCCCGGCGATGAGCGAGACCGACTGCCTCGACGCCCTCTGGCAGGGGGCATCTGCGGTGGACGAGGGCGCCGACGTCCTCATCCTCGGCGAAATGGGGATCGGCAACTCGACCGTGGCAGCTGCATTGGCTGCTGCCTGTTTCGGCGGTCGGGTGGCCGAGTGGGTAGGGCCCGGAACCGGCTCTGACAAGGCTGGAATCGCCCGGAAAGTCGATGCAATCGAGCGCGGTCTGAAGCGGCATGAGGCGATCCTGGGCGATCCGCCCGCGATCCTCGCGGCCCTCGGCGGGCGCGAGCAGGCGGCGATCTGCGGCGCGGTGCTGGCGGCACGGTCGGCGCGCATTCCGGTCGTCCTCGACGGTTTCATCTGCACGGCGGCCGCGGCAGTGCTTCATGCCGCCGACAAGCGGCTGCTGGACCATTGCCTCGTCGGACATGCCTCGGCAGAACCGGGACACCGCAATCTTCTGGCGGCGATCGACAAACGCCCCGTCCTCGAATTCGACATGCGGCTCGGCGAGGGGTCCGGCGCGGCGCTGGCGCTTGGCATCCTGCGCGCAGCGCTAGCCTGCCACAATGGCATGGCGACGTTTGCCGAGGCCGGGGTGTCGGAGGCATGACCCCGTCGCGGTCAGACGAAGTGCGGCTGGCCGTCATGCTGCTGAGCCGTCTGCCTGCGGGCCAGATCAGGGGCGAACCCCCTGCGATGGCCGCTTCCTTCTGGGCCTGGCCGCTCGTCGGCATCGCCGTCGGCGCGCTCGGGTCGGTGGTCTGCTGGCTCGCCCTCGGGATCGGCGCGCCGCCGACAATAGCAGCGCTCCTCGCAGTGACGGCGGGTGTGCTTGCGACAGGCGCGATGCACGAGGACGGGCTGGCCGATCTCGCGGACGGGTTCGGCGGCGGGCGTGACCGCGAAAGGAAACTCGAGATCATGCGTGACAGCCGCATCGGCAGCTACGGAGTGATCGCGCTGCTGCTTGCGTTCGGGCTTCGTTGGGTCGGTCTTTCCGTGGCCGCCGGGACGGGCGGGGCCACCTTAGCGCTCATCGGGCTGGCCGCCGCATCGCGGGCGGTCCTGCCGGCGGCCCTCGTCCTGATGCCCGCGGCGCGGAGCGATGGCTTGGGCTATGCCGCGCGCGGCGATGACATGCGGCCGGCTTTGGCCGCAGCGGGGCTCGGATTTTTCTGCCTCATGCCGCTTGGTCTCGGAACGGCCCTGACGGTGGCGATCGTCGTGGCGATCGCCTCGTTGGCCGTCGCTGTCCTGGCGCTGCGTCAGATCGGGGGGCAGACGGGTGACGTGATGGGCGCAATGCAGCAGGTCGCGGAATGCGCCGGTTGGGTGATCCTCGCGTCGGCTCTCTGACCGTTTCGAGCTGCGTTATAGACGCGACAAAATCTCTCTGGCCAGAAGCGCCAACGCAGCCCCGGCCGCGTCTGCGACACCCCGTGCGCCCTCACCCGAGATCGGCGCGGCGACGGAGAATCGGCGAAGGCTACCGCGGCCGGAACCCTCGGGCGCGTAGTAGGCGTAATGTCCGGAGATCTCGTACCGGCCATCGGCGCGGGCCAGCATCTGTTCCACCCGGACCTCGACCCTAAGATCGGCGGGCGCATCGAGCGGCCACGGCTCAGCTGCGACGACGGCGTCTGACGCTTCGTCAAGACTCCTGGCCAAAGCCATCGTCACGCCGCGCACCGGATCGTCCGCCCAGAGCGCGTCGGGCAGATTCCTGAGATCCCCGCCTTCGCCCTGCACTGCGATGTCCGGTGCGGCCGCATAGGCGGGAAGCGAGACCTCCCTGAGCTCGATACGGCTGTAGCGAACGTCGAAGCGTTGCTCCGGCTCGGGCGGGTTGAGCAGGAAACGCGGCGCGTTGCCTGAGCCGCAACCGGCGAGCACCACGAGCAACGTGACAAGAAAGGTTTTTGCAGACAACCGCACCATATTATCGCCCCGTCAGTAGTGAACTCGGATTACGCTCAAGCGCACGGGCAAGTTGGGCGACCGCACGCGCCGCACCGCGCATTTCGCGTAATGCCGCCATGGACTCTTCGTTGAAAGTCGACCGCGCACCGTAAGCACCGATCAGCGCCTCGGATTGCGAAACCAGCCGCTCAAGCCGCGCGCTCAGGTCCGGCAGCCCTTCGGCCGCATCGGCTACGGCGTCGGCGGCGTTGCGGGCCGAGGTCATCGCGGCATTCGCATTCTCAACTGCACCGCCTTCGCGCAGCTCGCTCAGAGTCGCACGCACCTCGCCAAGCGCCGCATTCAGGGCTGGCGGCAGGTCGCGCGCTGCATCGCTGCTGATCACCTGATCCGCGCTGTCCAACACGCGGGTCGCTGCGGCCAAGAGCTCTTCGGCTTCGAGCGAGTTCGCCTTCGCCGCCAGTTGGCGCAGATCCTCGACAAGCTCCGGAAAGTCTTCCGACGCGGTGGCGAGATTGGCGATCGCGGCGTTGGCTTTTTCAACGGCCTCGGCAACGTTCGTGACCGTGCCGCGCGAATTCAACTCACTGACCACCGACCGCAGTTCGGCGACAACGTCGCGCAGTTCGCCCGGCAGCGCGCGCATCGCCTCGTCGTTCACGAGCGCGCGGGTGTCTTCCAGAAGGGCTACCGCAGCATCGGGTGCGGCCCGGGTGCTTTCGGATGACGCCAGCGCTTCGACGCTCGCCATGAGACGGATCGCCTGGTCGATCAGTTCTTCGATCGGCAGCGAGTTGACCCGTTCCAGCAGGCCCTCCGCGGTAGCGGTGAAATCGGGCAGTTCAGAGGGGACGGACGGGAGGATCGGAAGCGGCGTTGCATTCCGGTCGAGGCTCGCTGGCTCAGCATCGGGCAACTCCACAAGTTCCACTACGAGTGCGGAACTGAAGAGGTTCGCCGTGGCAAGCCGCGCCCGCAGACCCTTCTCGGTGGCGCCTTCGAAGAAATCCAGCATCTCTTCCAGCCCTGCTTCGCGTCCAAGTCCCAGCCGCGCCGGATCTATCGCGAGATTGGCCATGAGATGGAGTTCAGGTCCCTCCTCAGTATCCACGATCTGAGAAGAAAGTGCCGTCACCTCGCCCACGGCGAGCCCGCCGAAAACGACTTCGGCGCCGGGTTCGAGCCCACCGACCGAATCTCCGAATTCGGCCGCGACCAGCACAGCCGACTCCGAACCGCGCGTATGCAGGCTCTTCCGCGCCTCGGCTTCCCCGGAATAGATGGTAAAGACGTGTCCGGCATTTACCGGCGTTCCACCCTCGTAGACCGAATCGAACGTGATCCCCCCGGCGACGACCGAAGCGATGCTTTCGAAATCGAGCGACAGGCCCTGTGCACCGAGCGAGACCGAGAAACCCGATGTGTCCCAGAACCGCGTCGCGGTATTCAGCCGGCGGTCATGCGGCGACTCGATGAAGGCATCCACCACGATGGAATCGCTCGACACCGTGAGGCGCGGCCGTTCAAGCCGCCCGACTTCGATGCCCCGGAAATAGATCGGCGCACCTTCGGAGATCAGCCGCCCGTCTTCGGCGACAAGCGTGATACGCTTGCCCGCGCGTCCGGGCTGCGCGAGAGGCGGGCCGTCCGCGCCAGCGAAAACCTGTCGCGCGATGCCCTTCTCCTGGTTCCACGCGCCTTCGATATAGACGCCAGACAGCACCGTGGAGAGGCCCGAAATCCCGCGCGCGCTAACCTGAGGCCGTACGACCCAGAACTCCGCATCCTCATCGAGATAGGGGGCGAACTCCTTTTCGACACGCGCACGGACGACAACCTGAGCAAGATCTTCGGTGAAGCTGACCTGTTCGACGGTGCCGATCACGACGTCCCGGTAACGCAGCGTCGTCTCGCCCGGCGCCACGCCAGACGCGTTCTGAAATGTGATTTCTATCGGCACCCCCCGGTCGGAATAGGTCCGCCAGGCAAGCCCGAGCGAGATGGCGAGTGCGAGGACCGGGATGAGCCAGATGACCGACAGGTTGCGCCAGGGCGATTGCCTCCCGGTGGAGACATCGAGTTGAGATGGGCGTGGATCAGTCAATGTGTGTCAGCCTCGTAAGCGTCCCAGATCAGTCTGGGGTCGAAGTTCTGCGCTGCGAGCATGGTAAATGCAACAGAAAGCGCAAAGCTGACGGCGGCAACACCCGGATTAACCGTTACCACGAACTTCAGCTGCACCAGTGCCGAAAGTATCGCGACAACGAAGACGTCGATCATAGACCAGCGCCCGATGAATTCCACGATCTCGTAGAGCAGTTGGCGGCCATGACCGCTCATTGCGCTCGCGGATCGGACCGAAACCGCGAGGTAGCCGATGGCGATGAACTTGCTGATGGGGATCAGGACGCTCGCCGTGAAGACGATGATGGCGACACCCCAGGAACCGTGCTCGGCCAGTTCGATGACACCGCCTACGATCGTGGCTTCATGATGCTTGCCGAACTGATTGGTGACGAGCATCGGATAGAGATTGGCCGGAATATAAGCAATCATGCCCGCGAACAGCCAGGCCCAGACACGCTGAAGGCTGGTCTCATCGCGGCTCGCAAGGGCGGCGCCGCAGCGACGGCACTCGCGCGCGGCCCACGGATGGACGGCGCCGCACTGGGTGCAGCCGACCAGACCGGCGCGTCGGGCGGTCAGGTATTCCTGCGTTCTTCCAGTGTCTTCCATACCGACAACTTGCATATCACACTGTCTTTCAGCACCGTCACCAGAACGAGTGCAGCGAAGGCCCAGAAGGCAGGACCGAGGGTCACCTTCGCAAGGCCAGCCACTTTGACCAAGGCGACCGCGACCCCGAGGATGAAGATCTCGGCCATTGCCCAGGGACGCACGGCCTCTGCCCAGCGCATCGCGGCTTCGGCGTAACGGGCGGGATGCCAGCCGATCGCCATCGGACCGAGCGCGTAGGCGATCGCGCAAAGCCGCGCGAACGGCAAGAGGACGACGGTCGCGGCAACCGCCGCCGACAGAGGCGCCATCCAGCCTTCCGAAAATGCCATCACCGCGTCGAACACAGAGCTTCGCTGGTTGAGCCCGCCTGCGTCAAGTTCGAGGAACGGGAAGAAAACCGCCGCAATCATGAGAATCGCGGCGGTCGCCGCGAGCATGACGATCTGGGTCATCGCGCTCCGGCGCGGAGCGTAAAGCACAGTTCCGCAGCGGCTGCACCGTGCCTTCGCTCCGGCGGAAACAGGCACCTCGTCATGCAAAACGTCGCAGACCGGGCAGGCGATGAGCCCGCGGCCATCAAGGCTCGCTGTTCCTCCAACTTCCGCGCTGTCCGTCACGGCCTCTCCTCTCGCCGACGTGCTATATTCGGCGGTGCTGTACATGCTGCTATCTCATCCGCGACCTGCCGTCACCATACATCAACGGCGACGCCCTCCGCCACCTGGCGGCCCGGGCTTCCGCCGGCTGCCCCTTGGGGTTGAGGGCGTGGCCGTTTCCCGCCAGTATGGCTGCCAGTCGCCTTGGGGGAGCCATGGGTCCGCGACCTGCCTGTCCCGATCCGCGCCGCCGCCGTCACGTGACCGTCGCGGACTGATCCGCCATGAAGAATGCCCGCCGTTCAATTCAGCCGGAGGCACTGCCGCTCGGGCAAAGAGGCGTTCTGGTCCGGTTCTCACTCACCCCCGCACCCCAGGCCAGCGGCGCCGTCCAGCAGCTTTGCGAGATGCTCAAGGGCTCCGCCATGGCCGGAATCTCAGAAATCGCGCCGTCGCTCACCTCGGTCCTCGTTCGCTTTGACCCAGCAAAGCTGTCGCGGAGCGAGGTCGCGGCATGGCTCGCCCCGTTCCTCGCTTCCGAGGATTGGTCAAAAGCAAGACCACCCGCGCCGCGGCGGCGCTGGCTGGTGCCAGTGGCGTTCGGCGACGCATGCGGCCCCGACCTCGTCCAAGCGGCCAATGCTACAGGACTGACCGAATCTCAGGCGGTCGCCGAAATCACCGACGCCGATCTGCGCGTGCTCGCGATCGGCTTTGCGCCGGGACAGCCCTATCTCGGGCTGCTGCCCGATCGCTGGAATATACCGCGCCAGCCGCAGCTCACTCCGCGCGTGCCGATTGGTGCGGTAGTTGTGGCCGTGCGCCAGCTCGTGCTGTTCGCGGCCGAGAACGCGACGGGGTGGCGCCATGTCGGTCTGTCCGCGTTCCGCCCGTTCCAGCCCGGATCGGACGATCCCTTTCCGCTCGCGCCGGGCGATGCCGTGCGCTTCGTCCAGATATCCTCGGCGGAGCTCGAATCTCTACGCGCGGACGGAGCGGACCCGATGGGCGGCGCGCGCCGCGAGGGGCTCTCATGACAGCTGAGGCGATCTTTCATCGCGCCGGCCCGGGGTTGACCATACAGGACTTGGGGCGTCCCGGTCATATCTCACGGGGGTTGTCGCAGGGTGGAGCGGCAGACCGGCTGGCGCTGTTCGAAGCGGCGGCACTACTGGCGCTATCCGAACCGGTGGCCGGCGTCGAGATGGCCGGATTGGGCGGCGAAGTCTCTGTCACGGAACCCACACGCATCGCCCTGACCGGGGCACCGATGCGCGCCGCAGTCGACGGACGTCCTCTGCCTTGGCATGCAAGTCACATGCTGGAACCCAGTCAGCGTCTGAGTATCGGAGGCGCCGAAGCTGGCGCCTATGGCTACCTGACGTTCGCGGGGGGGATCGCAACCAACCCTTGGCTCGGCAGCCGTTCCGCCCACCTGGCGGCCGGGATCGGCGAGCGGATCCGGACGGACGACCGGTTGCCCATCGGCCCTGATCCTGCGCCGGGTGGAAGATCCCGCATCATCGATGCGGAGCTTCGCTTCTCAGGCGGCAAGATCCGCGTGATGCCGGGCCCACAGACCATGCTGTTCACACCCGAGGTCTGGCGGCGCTTTCTCGACACCGCCTTCCAGCGCGCGACCGATGCCAACCGGCAGGGCGTCCGCCTGTCCCATGACGGCGCATGCTTGGCGGCGGAGATGAGCGGCGGCATCGCATCAGATTTCATCGGACCAGGGGACATCCAGATGACCGGCGAGGGCGTGCCCTTCGTTCTGCTCTCCGAATCCCAAACCACCGGCGGCTACCCGCGAATAGCCACGGTCATAGCCGCGGACCTGCCCCGCGTCGCGCAGGCGCCGGCCGGGTCAATTCTTCGCTTCACCGAGTTGACCGTTGAAGCGGCGGACGCGCTCTGGCGAAGCGAGGCGGCGACGCTCTCAGAGCTGCGTCGCAAGGTCCGGCCGCTCACACGCGACCCCCGCGAAATCTCCGATCTTCTGGCGTATCAGCTCATCAGCGGCGCGACCTCGGGCGACGATCTCGGATGACAGGTCGGCGGTGATCAGTCACCAACGGGTAAATCTGCGCGCGCCGGGACAAAACGCTGGACAACTCTGCCCAGCCGCCTCCAAGCTGTTTTTCAGCGCCCGCCCGAAGCGAGGCCTACATTCGCAGGCGGTCGTGACTTGCACCTTGCCACAGGGGGTAAAGAACGATGTCCGCAACGAAAACACATCATCTCACACGCCGCGGGCTGTTCGCCGCGACCGCAGGGGCGGGCGTCGCCTCGATGCTCGCGCCGCGCACGTCGTGGTCGCAGGAAGGCGGCGTGCTGAAGGTCCGCTCCTACAGCGACATCCAGATACTGGACCCGGCCTACCGGCTTTCGGCGCCCGAAGGCGACATCATGCGGGAAATCTATGCCGGCCTAATCGTCAACGCGCCGGGCGATGAATGGTCTTGGAAGCTGCTTGCAGCCGAGTCTATCGAGCAGCTTGATGCCACGACCATCGCCTTCAAGCTGCGCGATAAGATCGGCTTCACCGACGGGTTCGGCCAGATGACCGCCGAGGACGTGAAGTTTTCCTACGAACGCATCGCCGACCCCGCGAACGAAAGCCCGTATGCCGGCGACTGGGCGGCGCTGAAGGAGGTCGAGGTCAAGGATACGCTGTCCGGCATCATTCATCTGAATGAGCCGTTCGCGCCCTTGTGGACCTCCACACTGCCGACAACGAGCTGCGCGGTGCTATCGAAGGCCGCCGTGGAAGCCGCCGGTGGCAAGATCGGCGTCGAGCCGGTCGGCCAGTCGGGGCCTTACGTCCTCAAGGAATGGACTCCGAAGCAGCGCACCGTCCTCGTCCGCAACCCCGACTGGGCCTACGAACCGGGCGCCTATGACGAGATCCACATATTTCCCATCGAGGATCCGAAGACCGCCGAACTTGGCTTCGAGGCGGGCGATCTCGACTATACCTGGACCGCCGTCGCCTCGATCCCGCGGCTGAAGGAATCGCCGCCGGCCGGCTCTGTTGTCGTCGAAAAACCGTCGCTCGCCTATGTCTGGATGGGCATTAACCAGGATGTCGCACCGTTCGACAACCCCAATATTCGCCGCGCCGTGCAATACGCGGTCGATCGCGAGGCGGTGGTCGAAGCGGCCTATTTCGGCGCCGCTAGCACCTCGACCGGCATCATCGCGCCGGGCCTTCCTGGACACCGTGACGCCAATCTCTACAACTACGATCCCGACAAGGCGCGCGAACTGCTGGAAGCCGAAGGTGCAACCGGCATGGCGGTCACGCTCGACATCCTCAACCAGTCCGAGCGGCTGACGGCCGCGCAGGTGATCCAGGCCAATCTCGCCGACGTCGGCATTCAGTGCGAGATCAAGCAGAACGACTCTGGTACGTTCTGGACGCTCGGCTCCAAGGATGGAGACTACTGGGACAAGTTGCAGCTCATCCTCGGCCGCTTCTCGATGGAGCCGGATCCGAGCTGGGCAACGGCATGGTTCGTGCCCGAGCAGATCGGCGTCTGGAACTGGGAACGATTCAACAGCCCCGAATTCGAGGATCTGCACGCCCAGGGCCTCGTCGAGACCGATCCGGCCAAGCGCGACGAGATCTACAAGCGCATGCAGGACATCATGGAGGAGAGCGGCGACTACGTGTTCCTCACGCACGAGGTTACTGGCATCTTGCACCGCGACAGTCTGACGCCCGGACTGAAGCCGAACGGAGAGCCGCTGTTCTCCGATTTCAAACCCGCCTGAGATCATGCAGCCCGGACGGCAGATGTCGCCCGGGCTGCAGCACCCGATCTGAATGTTCATTTACGCCCTGAAACGGCTCGGCCTGTCCGCGGTCATCGTGTCGGTAGCCATGGCCTTTCTGTTCGCCATGATCTACCTCCTGCCGGGTGACCCCGCCTCGGTCGCGCTCGGGCCCCGGGCGACCGAGGAGATGGTGCAGGCGCTGCGCGAGCGCATGGGTCTCGACCGGCCGGTCTATGTTCAGTTCTGGAACTTCTACAGCTCCGCCTGGCGCGGCGACCTTGGCACCGAGGTCCTGTCGGGACGGCCGGTCATGACGATCATTCTGGAGCAACTGCCCTATACGCTCGCGCTCATCGGCGGCGGGATCACTTGGTCCGTGGCGCTCGGCATCCCGCTCGGCTGTCTCGCGGCGGTGCGCCGGGGCGGTTGGGCCGACCGGGTGGTCGGCGTCGCCTCGGTCGCAGTCATCGCGGTTCCCTCCTTCGTCGTGGCGATCTACGCGCTTCTGATCTTCGCGGTCGCGCTCAGATGGCTGCCCGCCATCGGCGCTGGTCAGCCTGGCGAACTCGGCGACCAACTCGTACATCTTCTTCTGCCATCGCTCGCGGTCGGGCTCGGCTGGGTCGGCTACATCGCCCGGATGGTCCGCGCCTCGATGCTGGAAGTACTTGAGGCGAGCCATATCCGCACCGCCCGCGCCTTCGGTCTGCCGGAAAATCAGATTGTCTACGGCTACGCGCTCGCAATCGCGATCCTGCCCACGGTGACGATCCTCGGCATCGGCGTCGGCCAGATGCTGTCGTCGGCGGTCTTCGCCGAGATCGTCTTCGCCCGGCCGGGGATCGGAAAGCTGGTCTACGATGCGATCCTCGTCAGGAACTATCCCATCGTGACCGGCGCGGTGCTGGTGACGACTGTTTTCTTCGTCTTGGTTAACATGTTGGCTGACCTTCTCATCGGAGCACTCGATCCCCGTGTCCGAAGCGGTTTCTGATATCGCCGCCCCGCGCGGACGGATTGGAGGACTGGCCTCAACGCTCAGGAAGATCCTGCGCGAGCCCTTGGGCGCGTTCGGGCTATCGCTGGTGATCATCGTCGTGGTCGGCGCGGTCTTCGCCGATCTTCTGGCCTCTTGGGACCCGACGCGGCTAAACCCGCGCGACCGCTTTCAGGGGCCGAGCGCTACGCATCTTTTCGGAACCGATCAGCTTGGCCGTGATCTCTTTTCGCGCGTCCTGCATGGCGGCCGCATTGCGCTCAGCGTTGCGATTGGTGCGACGGCGCTTTCGCTTGCCATCGGCGCGGTTCTGGGGCTCATCGCGGGCTATGGGCCGCGCTGGCTCGACAACCTCCTGATCCTCATCTTCGACGCGGTCAAAAGCTTCCCGACGGTGATGCTTGCCCTGACTCTCGTCACGCTCTTCGGGCCGTCGCTCTCCGCCGTCGTGATCGTTGTGGTCCTGGTCAACGTGCCGAGTTATGCGCGCATCATCAGGACCCAGACCATAGCGCTCAAGTCGTCCGAATTCGTCACCGCCGCGCAGTCGATGGGCGCGGGCATGGCCCGCATCCTGCGCGTCCATATCCTGCCGAACATCATCGGCCCTGTTCTGATCCTCGCCTCGATGGACATTCCCGTCGTAATCGCCATCGAGGCGGGCATGAGCTTTCTCGGCCTCGGCGTCCGGCCGCCCACGCCATCCTGGGGGGCGATCCTGAACGACGGCTTCGCTAACATCCGCGAAAGCGCCTGGATCGTGATCGCGGGCGGCTTGCCGATCATCCTAACGACGCTCGGCTTCACTTTCCTCGGCGAGACCTTGCGCGATCTTTTCGACCCAAGGCTAAGGGCGCGCTGATGACGGTTCTATCCATCCGCGACCTGTCGGTCGATTTCCATACCGAAGGCGGGACCGTGTCGGCCTTGCGCGGCGTATCCTTCGACGTGCCGGAAAACAGCATCGTCGGCGTCGTCGGCGAATCCGGCTGCGGCAAGTCGACCCTGATTAACGCGATCCTTGGTCTTCTGGCCGACAATGGGGACATCACGTCGGGCGAATTGATCTTCGCCGATGGCCGGAACCTGACGAAGCTTGACCCCGACGAGTACCGGGCGCTGAGGGGCCAGCGGATCGCGACGGTGTTCCAGGACCCGATGGGCGCGCTCAACCCGGTCCTGTCGATCGGCAGGCAGATGGTGAACATCCAGTACCGCTCGGGATTGAGCCCCGCAGAGAAGAAAGCCCGCGCCGTTGAGATGCTGCGCAAGGTCCGCATCCCGGATGCGGAGAGCCGTCTGGTCCAGTACGCTCACGAATTCTCGGGCGGGATGAAACAGCGGATCGCCATCGCGATGGCGCTGATGATGGAGCCTGCGCTCCTGATCGCCGACGAACCCACGACGGCGCTCGACGCCACGCTCGAAGTCGCGACCATCGAACTTCTGAAGGACCTGCAACGCGATATTGGCTGCTCGGTCCTGTTCATCTCGCACCATCTCGGCGTGATCGCCGAGCTTTGCGACCACGTCATCGTCATGTATGCGGGCGAAGTGGTCGAACGCGGTGACATCCGCCATGTTTTCCACGGTCCGCGCCATCCCTACACCGCGAAGCTTTTCGAATGCGATCCGGCGCGGTTGCACGAACGGGTGCGCCAACTGCCCACTATTCAGGGCGAAATCCCCGACCTGCGCGCGCGGCCCCAAGGATGTATCTTCGCGCCACGCTGCCCCATCGCCCAACCCCGATGCGCTGAAAGGCCGCCGGTGCGGGACATCGCCCCCGGCCACCAGGCTCTGTGCTGGGAAGCCGCGCCATGAGCGACTCGCTGCTCTCCGTCCGCGACGTGCGCGTCAGTTTCGAGATCGGTGGCCTGCTCTCCCAAGCGCTCGGGCGACCGACCGAAATTGACGGCGTCGCCGGGGTGAGCTTCGACATCGCCAAGGGCGAGACCTTCGCGCTTGTCGGCGAATCCGGCTCGGGCAAGACGACGCTGGCGCGAGCGATCAACGGGCTGCTGCGGTGTGCCGAGGGAGAGATCATCTTCGACGGGAAGAAGCTCAACGGTCTGAGCACGCGCGCCATGAAGCCTGTCCGCCGCCAAATGGCTATGATGTTCCAGGACCCTGTCGGATCGCTCTCGCCGCGGCTGACGGTCGGGCAGCTGATCGCAGAGCCGTTCCGCATCCACGAGATGACCGACCGCGACCTCGGTGCCGAGACGAAACGGCTTCTCGCGCTCGTCGGCCTGTCTGCCGACTTCGCGGACCGCTATCCGCACCAGCTGTCGGGCGGCCAGGCGCGGCGCGTCGGCGTGGCGCGCGCCATCGCGCTCGACCCGGCTCTGATCGTGGCGGACGAGCCCACGGCAGGACTCGACGTCTCCGTGCAGGGCGAGATCCTGAACCTGCTGAACGACCTGCGTGACCGGCTGGGTCTGTCGCTCCTGATCATCACGCACAACCTGCATGTCGTGCGCCAGGTCGCCGACCGCATGGCGGTGATGTATCTCGGCCGCTTCGTGGAACTGGGCGGGTCCGAGGCGATCTTCACCGCCCCGCGCCACCCCTACACGAAGGCGCTTCTGTCGGCGAACCCCGAGCCCGATCCCGACCGGATCATCGACCGCATCGCGCTGCCGGCCGAGGTGCCCTCGCTTCTCGCGCGCCCCCCGGGCTGCGAGTTCCACACGCGCTGCCCCTGGGCCGAGGCGCGCTGCCGAACGGAAGTGCCACTGCCTGCGCCAGACGACCCGCACCGCACCGCCTGTCACTTCCCCCTGTCGCCCGGCGCCCGCCCGCCCCGCCGTGAGGAGACGACCGATGCCTGAGATCCGCTCGATCGAAACCGCCTGGATCCCGATGCCCGACGGCGCGAGGCTCGCCGCCCGGATGTGGATGCCGGAAGAGGCTGCACGCACGCCGCTCCCCGCGATCCTGGAATACATACCCTACCGCCGCCGCGACCGGACGCGGATGCGGGACGAAAGCATGCATCCACGCCTCGCCGAGGCGGGCTATGTCTCGATCCGCGTCGACATGCGGGGGGCGGGCGACAGCGACGGGCTGATGGCGGACGAGTATTCCGAGCAGGAGATTCAGGACGGCGCCGACGTCATCGCCTGGATCGCCGCGCAGGAGTGGTGCGACGGCAAAGTCGGCATGTTCGGCAAGTCCTGGGGCGCCTACACGTCGTTTCAGGTCGCGGCGAAGCGCCCGCCCGCGCTCAAGGCCATCGCGCCGGTGATGGGGACCGACGACCGCTGGCTCGAGGACATCCATTTCTACGGCGGGGTCCTCGCCAACGACAACTTCTGGTGGGGCTCGATCATGCAGCTCCTGAACGCCCTGCCTCCAGATCCCCAGATCGTGGGGGCGGACAAGTGGCGCGAGAAGTGGAAGGAACGACTCGACGCGATGACGTTCTGGCCGGCCCTGTGGCTGCAACATCAGACGCATGACCATATGTGGCGGCGCGGCTCGATCTCGGAGAACTACGACGACGTCGCGATCCCGGTCTATTTCTTCGGCGGTTGGGCCGATCTCTTCCGCGACACGCCGTTCCGGATAGCCGAGCATCTGAAGGGCCCGGTGAAGGTGTTGATGGGTCCCTGGGCCCATCTTTATCCTCATGAGGGCATCCCGGGTCCCAAGGCCGATTTCCTCGACGAGATGATCCGCTGGTGGAACCTCTGGCTGAAGGGCGAGGACACCGGGCTTGTGGACGAGCCGCTCCTGCGCTTCTGGATGCAGGAGGGCGTCGCGCCCGCCGGCTACCACAGCGAGCGGCCGGGCCGGTGGGTGGAGGAAGCGGCATGGCCGTCTCCGAACGTGTCTGAGCGCGGCCTCTGGCTGAACGCGGCCGGACTGGGAGATGAGGCCGACACCAACGGCGAACCGATGCGGATCGCGTCCTCCACGGACTACGGCAAGGCGGGGGGCGACATGTGCTCGTTCGCCATCCCGGGCGACATGCCGGTGGACCTGCGGCACGACGCGGGCGGGGCGCTTCTGTTCCGCAGCCCACCGCTAGACGAGGCGACCGACATCCTCGGCCAGCCCTCCGTCGATCTCGTCGTCAGCGCCGACCGTCCGCAGGGTTTCGTCGCGGTCACGCTGGCAGACGAGGCGCCCGACGGCGCGCAGACGCTGATCACGCGGGGCTTTGCGAATTTCGCGCACCGCAATGGCGACGAACGACCGTCGCCCGTCATCCCCGGCGAAGAGATGCGCATCAGCGTGCCACTGCACGGGATCGCGCAGCGGGTCGCGGCCGGGCATCGCCTGGTCCTGCATGTCGCCTCGACCTACTGGCCGATCCTCTGGCCGTCGCCGGAGATCGTCACCCTGACGCTGAAGCCCGGTCATTCGCGGCTGAACCTTCCCGTCCGGCACGCAACACCCGACGCCCCCGATCCCCGCGCGCTGCCCGAACCCGCGCCCAGAGCGAAGCGCAAGGCCACGCAGCTGCGCGAGGGCAAGCTCGAACGCGACTGGCGGATGGATCTCAAGACCGGCACGCTCGTCCATCGCGTCTTCATCGACGGCGGCGTGTTCGGGCCGGTGGGCGATGTGCGGCTCGACGAGACCGGAACTGTGATCGGCGATGTGTCGGAACGGATCTACGAGATCGGGCCGGACCCGCTCAGCGCGCGGGCGATCATGAAGCAGTCGGGCTTCTTCCGGCGCGACGATTGGAATCCCCGGTTCGAGACCTGGTCCGAAATGACCGCGACGAAGACGCATTTCGTCCTGAAGGCCAGTGTGACCTGCCGCGACGGCGAGGAGGAGTTCCACCACGTCGACTGGCATCACGAGATCCCGCGCAACGGCATGTAGAGGAGCCCACAGCCCATGCCCGACATCCCCGTCCGCACCGACTTCCCCCGGAAGGTCCGCGAGATCGATAACACCTGGATCCCGATGTCCGACGGCACGAAGCTCGCCGCGCGGATCTGGCTGCCCGAGGACGCCGAGGCCGATCCGGTGCCCGCGATCCTCGAGTATCTCCCCTACCGCAAGCGCGACGGGACGGTGGAACGGGACCACCTGACGCATCCCTACTTCGCCGGCTTCGGCTATGCCGGCGTCCGGGTTGACATGCGCGGGACGGGCGACAGCGAGGGCATCTGCCTCGGCGAGTACCTCACGCAGGAACAGGACGACGCGCTCGACGTGATCGCCTGGCTCGCGGCGCAGCCGTGGTGTTCGGGCGCGGTCGGCATGATCGGCATCAGCTGGGGCGGCTTCAATGGACTTCAGGTCGCGGCCCGCCGGCCGCCGGCGCTGAAGGCGGTCATCACGCTCTGTTCGACCGATGACCGCTATTCCGACGACATCCATTTCATGGGCGGCGCGATGCTCACCGACAAGCTCGCCTGGGGCGCGACCGCCTTCGCCATCGCCAACACGCCGCCCGACCCGGCCATCGTCGGCGACCGCTGGCGCGAGATGTGGAAGGAGCGGCTGGAGAACAACGGGCTCTGGATGCTCGACTGGTTCCGTCACCAGCGCCGCGACGCCTTCTACCGGCACGGCTCGGTCTGCGAGGACTTCTCGGCGATCGAGGCCGCGGTCTACGCCGTGGGCGGATGGGCCGACGGCTACACCAACGCGATCTTCCGGCTGCTCGAGCACCTGCCGGGGCCCAAGAAAGGCCTGGTCGGCCCGTGGGCGCACAAGTACCCGCATTTCGCCGAGCCGGGGCCGCGCATCGGCTTCCTGCAGGAGTGCCTGCGCTGGTGGGACCAGCACCTGAAAGGCATCGACACCGGCATCATGAACGAGCCGATACTGCGTGCCTGGGTGCAGGACCCGGCGCCGCCCGCGACGCACTATGCCGAGCGGCCGGGCAAATGGGTGGCGGAGCCGTCGTGGTCGGGCACGAGAACCGATGAGCTTGCGCTGACATTGGTTCCCGGCGGGCTCACGCGCGAGACGGCCAGGGATGGCTCAATAGTGATCGCCTCCCCGCAGACCGTGGGCCGCGGGGCGCAGAACTGGTGTTCCTATGGTCTCGTCGCCGACCTCGCGACCGATCAGCGCGTCGAGGCGGGGGGCTCGGTCGTGCTCGAGACCGGGCCGCTGGAGGACGATCTGGAGCTTCTCGGCTTCCCCATCCTCGATGCCGAGGTCGCCTCCGACCGCCCAGTCGCCAATCTCGCGGCGGTGCTGTCGGCGGTGGCACCCGACGGCGCGGCGACGCTCGTGACCTATGGCGTCCTGAACCTCACACACCGGAACAGCCATGCCGATCCCGCGCCCATGACGCCGGGCAAGGCCGAACGCGTTCGATTGCAGCTCAACGTCTGTGGCCAGCGCTTCGCGAAGGGCCAGCGCCTACGGCTTGCGCTATCGACCTCCTACTGGCCGGTGATCTGGCCCGCGCCGGAAACCTTGCAGCTGACGCTGTCCACGGGCAAGAGCCGGCTGCTGCTTCCGGTACGCAAGCCAAAAGGGTCGGATTCCGCGCTCACCCCGTTCGGAGCGCCCGAGGGCGCCGCGCCGCTCAGGACGGACAAGCCCGGCCGGCATGAGTTCAGCCGGACCGAGACGATCGACCTCGTGAGCGGCATCTCGACCTACCGCCGGAACGACGCATCCGAGCCTGTCACCCATCTGCACACCGGCATCGAATTCGGCTCCCGGAGCGAGGATGTCTTCACCATCCATCCCGACGACCCCAACAGCGCGACGGGCACGTGTCGCTGGCACAAGACCTATCGCCGCGATGACTGGCAGGCGACGGTCGACGCGGAGGTGACCGTGCGGGCGCTGCGCGACGTCTGGCGCATCGACGCGACGCTCAGGGCGCTCGATGGGGACGACGTTGTCGCCGAACGGGAATGGCACGAGGACGTGCCGCGCGATCTCGTCTGAGAGAGGGCCGTCGCGGCGCCGCTCTGACGCCGCGACCAGTCAGGCCGCCTCGGCCTCCTGCGGCGGCTTCTTCGCCCCTGTCATGTAGGCCACCGCATCCGACATCGAGTTTTCCTTGGGATCGATCACGCAGAGCCTGCGGCCCAGACGGTGCACATGGATGCGGTCGGCCACCTCGAACACGTGCGGCATGTTGTGGCTGATCAGCACGATCGGAATACCCCTCGATCTCACGTCGAGGATCAGCTCCAGCACCTTGCGCGATTCCTTCACGCCAAGCGCGGCGGTCGGCTCATCGAGGATGATGACCTTCGATCCGAATGCAGCCGCCCGGGCGACGGCGACGCCCTGCCGCTGGCCACCCGACAGCGTTTCGACCGCCTGATTGATGTTCTGGATCGTCATCAGGCCGAGTTCGGTGAGCTTCGCGCGGGCAAAGTCCTCCATCGCCTTGCGGTCGAGCATCTTCAGGTAGTCGCCCATGAAGCCCTTCTTGCGGATCTCGCGGCCGACGAACATGTTGTCGGTGATCGACAGCGCGGGCGAGAGCGCCAAGGTCTGATAGACACATTCGATCCCGGCGTCGCGCGCCTCCAGGGGCGAGGTGAAGCGGATCGGCTTGCCCTCCAGCGACATCTCGCCCTCGTCGATCGTGATCGCGCCCGAAATCGCCTTGATAAGCGAGGATTTTCCCGCACCGTTGTCGCCGATCACCGCGAGTATCTCGCCCGGGTAGAGGTCGAAGTCGGCGTTGTCGAGGGCGGTCACCCGACCGTAACGCTTGACGATGCCGCGGGCCTTCAGGATGGGTTCTTGCACTTGCGTCATGCCGAGACCTTTCTGATCCATTGGTCGATGGCGACCGCGAGAATGATGAGCCAGCCGATGGCGAAGACCTGCCACTGCACGTCGAGCCCTGCGAGCCGAAGTCCGCTTTCGAAGACGCCGACGATGAGCGCGCCGAAGAGGGGGCCGAGGATCGACCCCCTGCCGCCGAAAAGCGATATGCCCCCGATCACAACGGCAGTGATGGATTGTAGGTTGGCCTCGGCGAAGGCGTTCGGGGAGATTGAGCCGACGCGACCGATCGATGCCCAAGCGGCGATCCCGCAGACGAGACCGGCGAGCATGTAGACGGCCAGAAGCGTGCGGTCGGTGCGGATGCCCGCCAGTTCGGCGGCTTCCTTGTCATCCCCGACCGCATAGACGTGGCGGCCCCAGGCGGTCTTGTTGAGCACGTACCAGAGTACGGCGAAGACGAGGATCATCAGGATAACGCCCCACGTGATGCGCGCGCCGCCGACATTGATGAATTGGCCGAATACCTTGAGAAGCGGCGCTTCCGCATCGATATCCTGCGACCGGAGCGACTGCGATCCGGTCATCAGGCGCAGGATCGAAAGATAGACGCTCCATGTGCCAAGCGTGACGATGAAGGGTGGCAATTTCAGCCGGGTCACGAGCAGACCGTTCAGCGCGCCGCAACCGACGGCAAGCACAAGACCGAGCAGGACCGCAATCGGCCCCGGCAGCCCGGCATTGACGCCTGTCATACCCATCACGACAGCGGCGAACACCATGAGCGCACCAACGGACAGGTCGATTCCGGCGGTAAGGATTACCAGTGTCTGCGCGGCCGCGAGAATCCCGATGATGGAGACCTGCTGCATGACCAGCGACAGATTGAACGCGGTGAGGAATTTGCCTTCCGTCACCATCGGCAGGCTAAAGACAAGAATGCTGACCACGAGGACCATGACCGGGACCAGCGTCGGGTTGCCGTGAAGCACGTGCTGGATGTTGCCAAGAAGCGTGCGGTCATGTCGCTCGAAGCTCGCGACGGTGGTTTCGCTTTGATCAAGCGTGGATTCGAAGTCCTGGCCTTCGCGGCGGGTACCAGTTTCGTCTGCCATGAGCGTCTCCTCTTGCGGCGAGTGTGCGCGCCGCAGGCTCTTTGGTCAAAGTCTCAGTTGCGTGGGCAGTTCTGCGGAAGGGGGCGGGCGGTCCGCCCCCTTCCCTTAGGCGTCAGAGCGAGAAGGTCATCCCCAACACTTCTCGAGCCCCTCAGCCGAACTGATCGACGGGATGCCGTCGACCGGTTCGTCGGTGATGAGCTCGACACCCGTGTTGAAGAAGTCGAGCCCTTCGGTGTTCTGCGGCTTTTCGCCGGTATCGGCGAACTGCTTGATCGCCTCGATTCCCTTCGACGCCATCAGAAGCGGAAACTGCATCGAGGTCGCACCGATGACGCCCTCAGCGACGTTCTGAACGCCCGGGCAGCCGCCGTCGACAGAGACGATAAGGACATCGCTCTCGCGACCCGTAGCCTTCAACGCCTCATAGGCACCAGCAGCGGCGGGTTCGTTGATCGTGTAGACGACGTTGATTTCGGGGTCCTTCTGGAGAAGATTCTCCATCGCGGTGCGACCGCCTTCCTCGTTGCCGTCGGTCACGTCGTGGCCGACGATGCGCGGGTCGTCCTCATCCCCGATATCGGTTGGATCCTTGATGTCGATGCCAAATCCCTGAAGGAATCCGCCATCCCGGAGGTAATCGACCGAAACTTCGGACGCGTTGAGGTCGAGAAGCGCGATCTTGGCGTTCGCTGCTTCATCGCCGAGCTTGGCGGCAGCCCATTGTCCGATCAGTTCGCCGGCCTTGAAGTTGTCGGTCGCGAAAGTCGCGTCGGCGGTGTCGGCCGGCTCGAACGGGGTGTCGAGCGCAATTACCAGGATGCCAGCGTCACGCGCCTGGGTCACGACCGGCGCCAGCGCGCGGCTGTCGGACGGGGTGATCAGGATGCCCTTCACGCCGCTCGCGATGCACGTCTCGACCGCCGCGACCTGAGTTTCGACGTCACCGTCGAGCTTGCCTGCGAAGGTTTGAAGGGAAATGCCATTGGCCTCGGCCCCGGATTGCGCGCCTTCCTTCATCTTCACGAAGAAGGGGTTAGTGTCAGTCTTGGTGATGAGGCAGGCTCCGGCGTCCTGCGCCGAAACGGCGCTTGCGCCCAGCCCAACAAATGCAGCGGCTCCGAGCAGCGCCGTCTTCGTGATAGAGAAACGTGTCATCGAGATCCTCCCATTTACATGATCGGACCGGATTGCACCGGTCTTGCGGAACAGGTGCCGCGCGGACTGCCCGGCATCCCTCCTATCCAGAAAACAGAGATTCGAGGCGAAAGTCAATAAATAAATCACTCTTATTTATTATTGACACGCGGCGAACCTACCCTCAATCTTATAGGCGCTCAACAGGTGTTTGATACGCGGAACGGATGACCGGGATGACGGACAAGACCCAGCCTGCCGCTGTCGCCTTCGAGCGCGGATCTAACCAGAGTGGCATGCGCGCCCACAACGAACGGGTCGTGTTGTCCATGATTCGCCGCCACGGGGCACTTGCGAAGGCCGAAATCGCGCGCCTGAGCGGCCTGTCCGCCCAGACCGTGTCCGTCATCATGCGCGCGCTAGAGGCCGACGGGCTTCTGGTCAGAGGCGAGCCGCTGCGCGGGAAGGTCGGGCAGCCCTCGATTCCGATGGGGCTGGCGCCAGGCGGAGCCTATTTCTTGGGCCTGAAGATCGGTCGGCGAAGTGCCGATCTCGTCCTAACGAACTTTCTCGGCAAGGTGATCTCGCGCGTTCATCTGACCTATCGACACCCGGAGCCCGATGCCACGGTGAAGTTCGCCCTCGATGCAGTTGCGCAACTTTCGGGCCAGTTGACTTCCGGCGAGCGTGCCCGGATCGCGGGTCTGGGTATCGCCATGCCGTTTCAGATCTGGGACTGGGCGCGTGCATTGGGCGTGCACGGCGAAGCCATGGAGATCTGGCGCGATCGGGATATCCGGGCCGAGATCGCCGCCAAGTTCGACTTTCCCGTATATCTGCAAAACGACGCCTCCTGCGCCTGCGGGGCCGAACTCGTGTTCGGCGACGCGGAAGTGCCGCGAAACTTCCTCTATTTCTACATCGGCTACTTCATCGGCGGCGGCGTGGTGTTGAACGGAAGCCTCTATACTGGCCTGTCCGGCAATGCCGGCGCGCTCGGCTCCATGCCGGTGCCGGCGCCTGGCGATGGTGGCGGACAGCTCATCGACGTCGCATCGCTATCGGTGATCGAGCGGCTATTGGAGGAGGGGGGAAAGGACCCTCAGACGCTTTGGGAAACGCCGGCGTCTTGGTCCATCGACGCGGATCTCCTCGACCAATGGATTAACGGCGCTGCGCCCGGGCTGGCCCATGCGATCTCGGCGGCGAGTTCCGTTCTCGACTTCGAGGCGGTGATGATCGACGGCTGGATTCCGGAAGATCTGCGCGCGCGGCTGGTGGAACGCACGCGCGCGGTCTTGTATAAGGTGAACCTGGCGGGAATAACGCCTCCCGAGATCAGGGAAGGCACGATCGGGCCAGACGCGCGTGCGCTGGGGGCGGCAAGCCTTCCGCTGTCGGAACGGTTCCTCATGGACCGGAATGCATTTCAGTCGGCCTGACGGTCGGTCGGGGGAGAAGGTGAACATGATCCTGTGTTGCGGCGAGGCGCTCATCGATATGATTCCGACCACGACTGGGGCGGGGCAGCCTTCTTTCCGGCCCGTTTCGGGCGGGGCCGTGTTCAACACCGCCATCGCACTCGGGCGATTGGGCTGCCCGGTCGGCTTCTTTTCGGGCCTGTCTTCCGATCTGTTCGGCGACCAGCTTCGGGCATCGCTCGACGAGAGCGGCGTCGATCACCGGCTCGCGGTCACGCGCGACCTTCCCACGACTCTCGCGTTCGTCACTCTGAGCCGCGGTCAAGCTCGCTATACGTTCTACGATGAGAATACCGCCGGGCGGATGCTGTCGCCGGACGACATGCCGGACGTGCCCGACGGCGTCAATGCGCTGTTTTTCGGCGGGATCAGTCTGATATCCGATCCCTGCGGCACGTCCTACGAGGCGTTGGCACGCTCGCAGAGCGGCCGGAAGATAGTCATGCTCGACCCCAACATCCGGCGCAGCTTCATCACTAATGAGACTGGTTATCGCAAACGGTTGCGAGAGATGATCGGAGCGGCGGACATCGTGAAGGTCTCGGACGAAGATCTCGACTGGATCGTGCCCGGCGACGACGCGCATGAAGCTAAGGTGCGCACGATAATCAGTGCCGGCCCAAAGCTCGTCTTCGTCACGGCAGGCGACGCAGGGGCGACGGCCTTTGCCGCGAATGGAGCGACGGCGAATGCGCCTTCCCGGCGCGTTGAAGTCGCCGACACAGTCGGCGCGGGCGACACCTTCAATGCTGGAGTTCTTGCCGCTCTGTCCGCCTCGGGCCGGCTGTCGCACACTGCACTTGCCGATGTCTCCACGAGCGAACTTGAAGAGGTGATGACCTTTGCAAACGCCGCCGCCGCCATAACTGTATCGCGGATCGGCGCGAACCCACCAACTACGGCCGAGATTGGCGCGCTGCTCGCGGAGGCAGGAGCGGCGACCTGAACGCCCTCCGGCGGCGTTCAGATGTCTAGCGTGTGCTCGCGCTCCCAGTTGGAGAAGTGAGATACGAAGGAGTCCCACTCACGGCGCTTCAACTTGAGAAATGCCGCCGAAAACTCATCGCCGATGGCGGATTTCAGCGCCTTGCTTCGATCGAATTCACGAAGCGCGTCGAGAAGGTTCAAGGGAAGCTTCGGAGCGCCCTTCACCTTGTGGCCGTCGGCATACATATCGATGTCGTAGCGTCGTCCTGGATCCGCCTTGCTGCGGATGCCGTCGAGTCCGGCCGCGATGATGACGGCCTGCAACAGATAGGGATTCGCCGCGCCGTCCGCCAAGCGCAGCTCGAACCGGCCGGGACCCGGTACGCGAACCATGTGGGTTCGGTTGTTGCCCGTCCACGTCACGGTGTTCGGCGCCCATGTGGCGCCCGACATCGTCCTCGGCGCGTTGATCCGCTTATAGCTATTCACGGTCGGATTGGTGATCGCGGCCATCGCAGTCGCATGCTTCATGATGCCGCCCAAGAACTGCGCACCCGTCTCGGAAAGCCCGAGCTCTCCTGCCGGGCCCTTTCCGGAACTCGTGGCGAACATGTTCTTTCGTGCCTTGTCGCCGGGTGCATCCCAGACCGAGACGTGGGCATGGCAGCCGTTGCCCGTTAGCCCCTCGATCGGCTTCGGCATGAAAGTTGCCCTGAGCCCATGCTTTTCGGCCACGGATTTTACCATGAACTTGAAGAAGGAGTGCTTGTCGGCCATCACGAGCGCGTCGGCGAAGCCGAAATTCATCTCGAACTGGCCGTTCGCGTCTTCGTGGTCGGTCTGGTAGGGCGCCCAACCAAGCGCGAGCATGTAGTCGCAGATCTCGCGGATCACGTCATAGCGCCGCATAACGGCCTGCTGGTCGTAGCATGGTTTCTCGGCGGTGTCGTAGGGGTCGGAAATCTGGCTTCCATCCGCGGTCAGCAGGAAGAACTCGGCCTCGACGCCGGTCTTTACATACAGGCCCTCTCCGGCCGCCTCCACAATCAGGCGGCGGAGCACATTACGCGGTGCCTGAGCGACCTCCCCTCCTTCCATCATGCAATTCGCAGCGACCCAGGCGACCTCGGGCTTCCACGGAAGCTGGATCACCGCGTCTGGGTCGGGAACAGCCAGCATGTCGGGATGGGCAGGCGTCATGTCGAGCCAGGTCGCAAATCCAGCGAAGCCCGCACCGTCGGCCTGCATGTCGGCGATGGCCTCGGCAGGGACGAGCTTGGCCCGCTGCCCGCCGAAGAGATCGGTGAACGAGATCATGAAGTACTTGACGCCGTTCTTCTTCGCGAAAGCTGCCAGATCTTTCGTCATGGTCCGCCTTTCCTTTCCCTGTTGGTGAATTTGTGTCGCGCCGTCTGTCCCTTGGCCGGCGCGCGGCTTCTCAGAACCCTCCCTTGCCTGGAATCCAGTCGGTGCCCGCCAGAGGCACCCGCGCCATCGCGGCGGCCTCGATGGTCAGCGCGCAAAGATCCTCGGGCTCCAGGTTGTGCAGGTGGGTTTTGCCACAGGCGCGCGCGATGGTCTGCGCCTCGAGCGTCAGGACCTTGAGATAGTTCCTGAGCCGCCGCCCGCCCTCTACCGGGTCGAACCGGGCCTCCAACTCGGGGTCCTGCGTCGTGATGCCCGCCGGGTCGCGCCCCTCGTGCCAGTCGTCATAGGCGCCGGTCGTGGTGCCAAGCTTGCGGTACTCCTCCTCCCAGTGAGGGTCGTTGTCGCCGAGCGCGACGAGCGCGGCCGTGCCGATCGCCACCGCGTCGGCACCGAGCGCCATCGCCTTGGCGACGTCCGCGCCGGTGCGGATGCCGCCCGAAACGATCAGCTGTACCTGCCGATGCACGCCGAGATCTTGAAGCGCCTTGACCGCCGGGTAGATGCACGCGAGCGTCGGGATGCCGACATGCTCGATGAACACCTCCTGCGTGGCCGCCGTGCCGCCCTGCATTCCGTCCAGCACCACGACATCCGCCCCGGCCTTCACGGCGAGCGCGGTGTCGTAGTAGGGCCGCGTGCCGCCGATCTTGACATAGATCGGCTTCTCCCAGCCGGTGATCTCGCGCAGCTCAAGTATTTTGATCTCCAGATCGTCGGGCCCGGTCCAGTCCGGGTGCCGGCAGGCCGAACGTTGGTCGATCCCCTTGGGCAGGTTCCGCATCTCGGCAACCCGGTCGGAAATCTTCTGGCCGAGAAGCATCCCGCCGCCGCCGGGCTTCGCGCCCTGCCCGACGACGACCTCGATCGCATCGGCGCGCCGCAGGTCGTCGGGGTTCATCCCGTAACGCGAGGGGAGGTACTGGTAGACGAGGGTCTTCGAATGCCCCCGCTCCTCCGGCGTCATGCCGCCGTCGCCGGTCGTCGTCGACGTGCCCGCTTCAGAGGCGCCGCGCCCCAAAGCCTCCTTCGCCGCGCCCGAGAGCGCGCCGAAGCTCATCCCTGCGATCGTGACCGGAATGTCGAGCCGGATCGGCTTCTTCGCGAAGCGCGTCCCGAGCGTCACCTCGGTCGCGCATTTCTCGCGGTAGCCCTCCAGCGGATAGCGGCTGACCGAGGCACCGAGAAAGAGAAGGTCGTCGAAATGCGGCACGCGCCGCTTCGCGCCGCCGCCCCGGATGTCGTAGATACCGGTCGCGGCGGCGCGGCGGATTTCGGAGTTGACCTCGTTCGAGAAGGTCCAGGATTGGCGCGGCAGGGTCTGCGGGATCGCGGTTTCCTTCTTGTCCTTCATTCCCCCGCCCCTCAATACGCCGCCGCGTTGTCGATGTGGAAGTTGTAGAGCTTCCTGGCCGAGCCGTAGCGCCGGAACTCCTCTGGCTTCGCGTCGACACCGGCGCGGTCCAGAAGGTCGCGCAGGATCTCCAGATGCTCCGGCCGCATCTCCTTCTCGATGCAGTCGGCGCCGAGGCTCTTGACCTTGCCGCGCACGAAGATCCGCGCCTCGTAGAGGCTATCCCCCAGCGCATCGCCCGCATCGCCGCAGACGACGAGGTTGCCGGATTGCGCCATGAAGGCCGACATGTGGCCGATATTGCCTTGAACCACGATATCGATGCCCTTCATCGAGATGCCGCAGCGCGACGACGCGTTGCCCTTGATCACAAGAAGCCCGCCGTGGCCGGTGGCGCCGGCATACTGGCTCGCGTCGCCCTCGATGACCACCGTGCCCGACATCATGTTCTCGGCCACGCCCGGCCCGGCGGAGCCTGCGACGCGGATCGTCGCCTGCTTGTTCATCCCGGCGCAGTAGTATCCCGTCGACCCCCGGATCGTGACGTCGACCGGCGCGTCGAGCCCGACGGCCAGAGCATGGCTGCCCTTGGGGTTGACGACCTCCCACGCGGTCTGGTTCGTCGTGCCGTTCTGAGCCTGAAGCGTTGCGTTGAGTGTGCGCAAACCTTCGGTGTCGAGGTCGATCGTCTGCATGTTCAGTGGTTCCAGAAATAGACAGTGGCGGGTTCCGGTTCCCAAACCTTGGCGGACTCTATGCCGGGCAGATCAACGAGCGCCCGGTATTCCGAGCCGAAGGCGACGTACTGGTCCGTCTCGGCCATCACGGCGGGCTTGCAGGCAATCGGGTCGCGCACGACGCCAAAGCCGTCTTTCGTGCCGACGACGAATGTGTAGAACCCGTCGAGATCCGCAATGCCGCATTGCAGCGCCTCACTCAATGCCGCGCCATTCCGCATCTTCCACGTCAGATAGGCCGCGCCCACCTCGGTATCGTTCTCCGTCTCCGTCGAGATGCCTTCGCGCGATAGCATTCGGCGCAGGCTGTTGTGGTTCGAAAGCGAGCCGTTGTGAACGAGACACTGATCCGGACCGGTCGAGAATGGATGCGCGCCAAGCGTCGTGACCGCAGACTCGGTCGCCATGCGGGTGTGGCCGATGCCGTGCGTGCCGCTCATCTTCGCGATGCCGAAGCGGTCCGCGACCGCCTTCGGCAGCCCGACCTCCTTGTAGATCTCCATCGTGTCGCCGACGCTCATCACCCGGATGGCGGGTCTGATCTCGGCAAGCGCGCGGCGCGCTTCCGCAGCCTTCGCGGCCGGCACGACAAGCACGCAATGCGTATCCTTGTCGCGCTGCTCCATCTCGGCGCCGATGGCAGCCCCCAGTTCCCCGGCCAGCCCCGCGAAATCCGAGCCCGGATCAGGCGACTGAACGGTCAGCTTCACGAAATCGCCTTTATCCGTGCCATAAATCGCAATTCCTGCGCTGTCCGGCCCCCGGTCGCTCATCGTGACGAGCATCGATGTCAGAAGCTCGCCGAGCCGGGGTTCGAGCGATTTGTCCTTCAGGAATAGTCCGACAATCCCGCACATGGGCGTCAACCCTACTAGTGGCGTTTGGACACGCTAGCAGGACGCGAGCGCGGCCTCAACCATCACGAATAATATATTCATGGGTGGAAACCCGGGCAGGATTGCCCGGCCCGGGTTCATGGCTGCTAGTATCGTTCGAGCGCCTTGGCGACCTTCTCGGGGTCGCCTATCTGCTTCGCTTCCTCGAGGTGTTTGCCCTCGCGCACGAACTGGAGGCGGTGCCAGCCGATCCAGAATGCGACGCCGACGATCGTCATCAGCACCTCCCAGCCCTGGAAAGGATAGATCGCGCCGACTTCGGCAATATCAACGGCCCAGCTGTCATAACCGATTGTAGACATTCCAGATCCTCCTCAACTCTTGTTGCGCGTCGCAAAATGGGCCTTGTCGGCTTCGATGATTGCCGCCACGGCATCCTCGTAGGCATGGTTCTCTGCGTAGTCGAGCCCCTGGATCTCAACCTCCTCGGGGATGCGCAACACACCCGCCGCCTTCTGGATCTTGGCCAGCACGAAGGCAGGCAGGAAGCCCAGAACGCCGAACATGATGATCGCGCCGATCGTCTGACCGAGCGGGTTGACCGTCGCGTAGCCTTCATAGGGCGAAGACGGTGCACCCCACAGAACGAAACCGGCGACGATCAGACCCACGATTCCGGCATAGCCATGCACGGCTACGGCACCGACCGCGTCGTCGATCTTGAACCGGCGCTCGACCCAGTAGTGCATCTTGTAGACGATCACGACACCCAGGGCTCCGATCAGCATTGCCTGGATCGGGTGGTAAAGGTCGTTGCCTGCCGACGCGGTGATGATGCCGGCAAGGCCGCCCGAGAAGGTCCAGAACGCGTCGCCGCGCGACACCACGTAGCCTGCCAACAGGCCGCCCGATAGCGACATTAAGAAGTTGAACGTGATCGCGGAAAGCGTGGTCGGGCCAAGATAGATGTTCGTCGCCGTCCACGTCACCCCGGTAATTTGACCGCCGATCGCTTCGGGAGAGATCACCGGAACGTTGCAGGCGGCATAGAATCCCCAGAAGCCCGTGTAGATCAGGAACAGCCCGATCGTGAGGAGCCAGGGATTATGCGGCGGGATGTCCCGTGGCGTCCCGTCCGGCGCAAACTTGCCAACGCGCGGACCGAGCACCGTGAGGATGCCAAGCGCATAGCCACCGGCGATTGCGTGAATCACGCCCGAAGCATAGGCATCGTGGTAGCCAAGCTCCCGCACCATCCAGCCGGCGTAGTGCCAACCCCAGGCGGCGTCGATGATCCACCAGACTGACCCGATCATCACGGCGTGTACCCAGAACGCGCTCGACCGGATGCGCTCGATCACCGAACCTGACACGATCGACGCGGCGGTCCACGAAAACAGCAAGAAGGCAGCCCAGAAGACGCCGGTGATCCGGTCGCCGAGATTGGTCGCCATCGTGTCCGCCCACGGCAGGTTGGCCGCCCCGGCCTCGAGATTCAGCCCGCCGAACAGCGGGAAGTCGGGGAAGGCCCAGTAAATCCACCATCCGAAGAAGAAGAACGTTACCGTCACCAGCGGAATGAGCATGACGTTTTTCATCAGCGTATGCATGTGGTTTCTGCGCCGGCTTGCGCCAACTTCGTACATGCAGAACCCCACATGGATCAGGAACATGAACACGACGGTGACCCAGTAGTAGAACTCAGTAAACACCGTTGTCAGTGCGTTTAGATTTCCATCCACTTTCGCTCTCCCTGTTGGCTTCCTTTACCAGAAGTCCTCACCCAGTTTCCGACTGGAATTCCCGTAGGTGAATATTTATTCCTTAGATTCTGCGTATCGTGCTTGGCGTCTGTCAACTCTTGATTGGTACCCGGCAAGATGTGTGTTCGTTCGGCGTCAGCGTCGTGCGCTGGGTCCAAGACCATGCAACACAGGCGAAAGCGCGAACGGCCAATATCTTACTACCCGGAGCCATCGGAAGCGGTCGGTGCAGCGATTACCAGGCGGCGCGGGCTCTATTTTCGCTGAGGATAGGCGATGACCGAAAGGAACCGCGCAGGAAGGTTGACGAGCTTCTCGGGCCCGTGCGGAGTGTCCGCATCGAAGAAAAGCGTATCGCCCGGTTTGAGAGAGAAAACTGCTTTGCCGTGGCGATAGTCAATCTCTCCTTCGAGCATATAGATTGTCTCTATACCCTCGTGCTGGAAGGTCGGAAACACGTCGGCATCCGAACTCAGCGTGATCAGGTACGGCTCGACCACGACGCCGGTTGTGTTCGCGCCTAGATGGCCCAAGAGGTTGTACTGGTGCCCCGCGCGCGTGCCACGTCGCTCTATCTCCACGCCCTCGCCGCTTCTGGTGTGAACCGCGTGATGAACATCCTCGAAGCGCCGGAAAAACGAAGTCAGCGGCACACTCAGTGCATGCGCGAGCGACTGAAGCGTGTTGAGGGAGGGCGAAGTGTTGCCATTTTCGATCTTGGACAGCATGCCGATCGACAACCCGGTGCGCCGCGACAGCTCGGCCACCGTCATCCCGCTTTGGTGACGAAAGGCGCGCACTTCGCGGCCGATTGCGACCTCGAGCACGTTCTCGCATTCGTCGCGGGTGCGGTGGGGATCCTGCTGCAATATGGCGGCGGACATGAACTCTCCTCGCTGGCCGTTCCCGGCGATAGCGGGGTACGGACCATACCAACCTCGTTTCCTCTCAGTGTATGATATTTTTCCTGATAGCAATATCGAGGTCGCACGATCGTTCGCGCGTTCCAAGGCTGCGCCGCACTAGCTCTCGGCGGTCGCGATCGGCGCACTTCGACGCGCCGCCCAGTTGAAGATCAGGACTGCCATCAAGACTGCGGATCCGGCAATCTCCATAGCGAGGTCGGGCCAGAATATCCCCACGACCCCGGGGATGAGGATCGCACGCTGCCACGTCGGCATCGGCGCCCAGAGAAAACCCTCAAGCGCGGCGGCGAATGCGACGATGGCAAGTATCGCGATTGCTCCGTTCCAGAGCACAAGTGGCAGCGGCCCACCGAGGATGATCGATTCGTTGAAAACCATGAAGAGCGGGATCAGATATAGACCCTTGGCGAACTTCCAGGCTTGAAGGCTCGTCTCCAGTGGTTTCGACCCGGCTATCGCCGCCCCCGCAAAACCGGCAAGCGCGACGGGCGGCGTCACGTTCGAATCCTGCGAATACCAGAAGACCACCAGATGAGCGATCAGGAGCGGGACTCCGAACTCCTCCGTCAGAGCCGGACCCACGAGGATAATCAGCACGATGTAGGCCGCCGTCACTGGCAAGCCCATGCCGAGAACGAGGCTCGCGATGATCACGATGATGAGCGCCAGAAAGAGGTTACCCCCCGAAAAGGCGAGCATCATCGCCGAGAACTTTAAGCCGAGCCCGGTCAGGCCGACAATCCCCACGATGATCCCTGCGACCGCGCAGGCCATCGAGACAGCAACCGCGTTCCGCGCGCCAAGCTCCAGCGCCTCAAGCGTGAGCGATAGGCCGTGGCGGCACAGCCGCACAAATCCCGCGTACGTGGGCCCGTTCACCATGAAGAACCAAATAGCCCGGGCCGCGGCGGCGGCCAGAACCGCTACGATGGCGTAAAACCCGACCCGCATCGGGGAGTAGCCTGCGACGAGCAGCCATGTCAGCGCGACAAGCGGCAGCAGAAAGTGCCAGCCCTCGGCAAGCACGGCCCTGACGCTTGGCAGTTCCTCGGCCGACATGCCTCTCATGCCCTGCTTCACTGCAGCGATGTGAACGAGAAGGTAGACCGCACCGAAATAGAGAATGGCCGGGAAGATCGAGACGAGCACGATATCCACGTAGGGCACGCGCGTGAACTCGCTCATAAGGAAGGCGCCTGCTCCCATGAGCGGCGGCATGATCTGACCACCCGTGGACGCGGCCGCCTCGATCCCGCCGGCCTGCGCCGGCCGGTATCCCAGCCGCTTCATCAACGGAATGGTGAAGGCTCCGGTCGTCACGACATTGGCGATCGCCGAACCGGATATCGATCCCATTCCCGCCGAGGCGATTACTGCCGCCTTGGCCGGACCGCCGCGCTGCCGCCCGGTTGCGGCATAGGCGAGGTCGATGAAGAACTTCCCTGCGCCGGTGACCTCCAGAAACGCCCCGAACAGAACGAAGACGAAAATGAACGTGGCGGCCACTCCGAGCGGAATGCCGAAAATGCCTTCTGCGCCAAGCGTCATCTGGCTCGCGACGCGCTCGAGTGGATAGCCGCGATGGTTGAGGATGCCGGGCATCCAGTCCGCGAGCCACGGCAACTCCCCACGGCTTCCAGCGAAGGCATAGGCGAGAAAAAAGGCGCCGATGATCGTCATGCCGAGCCCGACGGCACGGCGCGCGCCTTCGAGCACGACCAGCGTGGTGATCACCCCGATTGTGACGTCGATCTGTCGTGGGAATATCGCATTCGAGATGACGTCGATGTTCCAGGGAACCCAGAACCCGACGACGATTCCGCAAAGAATGAGAGTGGCATCGATGAGCCAACCGATCACGCCACGCGGCCTGTGCGGCCCGAAGGCCGGGTAGATCAGGAAGCACAGGACCAGAATGAAGCCCAGGTGGATCGGGCGCTGGAAGAAAAGGCCGAGCGGCTGAACGCCGGCCGCATAGAGTTGAAAGAGCGACAGCGCGATCCCGACAACGGCGATCAGCCGAAGCACGACAGCCGACTCCTTACGCTGGGCGGGCTTCACGTCCGTTTCGGTCACCATCAGTCCCTATCCCCCGTCAAGGCGATCCGTACGCGCGCACGGGGCGCTCGTTCGGACAGCGACTGAATGTCATCGCCAACGCGCAGCCGGTGGTCGACGTTGCCGCGCCCCAGCCTCAGAACATAGGCATCGCCCGGCACAGGCTCGTCCAGATCTTCGATCCAGTAGCCGCCGCCTCCGTCCGAAACCTGGCGTCCTCGCCCGGGGATGTGATCGAGCCCCGCGGCGAAGTCTGGAAGGTGCGACCGCACGAGAACCATGCGGCCGCCCCGGTTCTCGTAGCAGTCCGCCACCTCGAACCCCTTCACCGAATGACGCCAGAGGACGCACCACCCGGATCCCTCCGGAATCTCGAACCGTGCGATCTCCGTCCCGTCCTCGAGCGTGGCGGTCAAAACGCCCGCCACGCCCGCTTGTGCGATAAGGAGCGCGATCAGCGCTCCCCCGGCGATACGCCTCACGGGCGCAGGTTGTCCGGGATGGTGGCGCCGGCTTCCTCGTAGTAGCGGATGGCGCCCGGATGCAGCGGGATAGGCGTCGCGACGAGTGTGAAGTCGATCGTCGTCTCATTGGCCGCAGGGTGCACCGCCTGCAATTCGGCAATGTTCTCGAACATCGCCTTCGTGATCGCGTAGGCGAGGTCGTCCGGCATCTCGGACGACGCGACGAGCACGTTGGGAACGCCCAGTACCGTGACGTCCGCGTCGACACCCTCGTAGGTTCCTCCGGGCAGCGTCGTCGCGGCGAAGACCGGCTCGGCGGCGCGGGCGGCCGCGATCTCATCGTCGCTAAGCTGGATGACACCGATGCTGTTTGTCGTCGAGAGGTTCAGGATCGATGATGTCGGCGCGCCGACGCTCCAGAAACCCGCGTCAATGTCGCCATTGGCGAGCGCGTCGGCGGTTTCGTTGAAGTTCAGCCGCTGTTCGTCGATGTCGTCGTAGCTAATGCCGTTGGCGGTCAGGATTGTCTGGGCGTTAACCTCTGTGCCCGATCCGGGCGCGCCGACCGACACGCGCTTGCCTTTCAGGTCCTCGAGCGTGGCGATGCCGCTATCGGCGAGCGTCACGATCTGCACCATGTTCGCGTAGACGGACGCGATCGCGCGAAGCTGTTCGAGCTGCTGCCCCTCGAAACGGCCGGTCCCAGTCTGCGCCTGCTGAACGGTGTCGGCAAGCGCGAGCGCGAGGTCGGCGTCGCCAGTCGCGATGAGCCCGACATTCTCGACCGACGCACCTGTGACCTCGGCAGTCGCGGCATAACCATCGATGTGTTTGTTGATCAGCTCGGCGAGGCCGCCGCCCATGGGGTAGTAGACCCCACCGGTGCCGCCTGTAGCGACGGAAAGCTGTTCCTGTGCGTAGGCGGGCGCGCCGGCCACGATCGCGGCGACGGCAAGATGCTTGATTAGTTTCACTGTATTCCTCCCGGTGGCTTTTTGTTCGACGGTTCAAATCTAACGTCGGCTGCTCACGTGGCAAGCGAGGACTTGGTGGTTTCCAAGAAAGACAGCGCGTCTTGCCCTCGCCTTATCGCCGACACGCCGATCACGACCGCAGCGCCTTTTCCCGCTGCCGGACGGGGCGGAGGCGACCAGTTTTCGGCCTTCTTCGGCAGTCAAAGCCGCAAAACGGAAATGGCCGTGAACAAATTTTGTGTAGGGCAGGGGCAGGAAGAACGTGAGCACCGATCCGAGATGAACCGCAAGAAGCGGCGCGACCAGTGCCGTTCCGATCGCGGCGTATGATGCGAGCCCGCTCAGCCCGACAAGGCCGAGAAGAGGGACGATCGCCATCTCGCCGCCCCAGACCCGGACCGCGCCGAGCGTCGGGTCAGCGTGCGTCTTCAGATTTGCCGGACCGGCGCAGCCGATTAACAGAAGGATGCCACAGGGCACACCGAGAAGCTTTGGCATACTGAAGAATGAATAGAGCGCCTCGAGCCTAAGGATGTAGAGCATCAGCGTCGCCGCCGAAGTCGAGGCGAAGCACATGAGGAAGCCGTACAAGACCGCTTGGTGGAAGATGCGGCGATGGTCTGAGTACTGGTCCTCGCGCTCAAAATTGCAGCCCTGGCCCTGGCCACCATCGAGGGGAAGAAGGAACAGAAGCCTTCTTAGGAACGGCAGGCGTTGCAAATCTCGGTTTGCCGGCGCGCCTTCACGAAGAGCGGCGGCACCGGCTGGGCGTCAGGTGACATTGGCGGCGACCTCCCGACCTGCGACGCGACCGAAGACGGTCCCGATCATCATGCCGAACCCGGCCAGATAGTCCTGGCCGGGTCGGATCGAGGCCAATCTCTGCGGCCAGTTCCTCGATCGTATAGTCCTGGCCCGGCGGGAAGACGGAGGGCGTAGAGAGGTCGATGGATTTGGCGTTGATGATCGCATAGCCGACCTCATCGGGCTGCGCGGCAACGAGCCTGCCCCAGATCGCATAGCGCTTGGGCCAGACACACCCGCCTTCGCCGTAGAAGCGCTCGGCGTCGCGGTTCACGACCACCGAGAAGGGCACGCACTCGAGCCGCGTGACGATGCCGCCGTCGTATTTCGGTGCGCGCCCGTCGATCGCGACGGCATGGCACTGGGTCGGATCGGCGACCGAGGTGCAGCTTTGGTCGAGCATGTCGCGCAGCACCATGCCGCGATTGTAAGGCGTGCCGAGAATCAGGAAATTGGCGGCCGCCGGTCACCAGGCGCGGGTCAACCAGTCGGTGTCGGACTGGAAACTGCCGGAGGCCACAACGAATGCCTGCACCGAGATTAGTTGTGGTTCGTCTTCTGCGACCGAGACCACAAGTTCCGCGACGCGATCGCCTTCGACGGATAGGTGTGCCTCGTAGACCACCGTGACGCCCACGTCCTCGGCGGTCTTGTAGTAGGCGTTCACCAAAGCCTTGCCGCCACCCGGGGAGAAGGCATTGGTACGCGACAGCGAGAGCGTCCTAGAAAGTGACGGCTGGAACCGCACGCCATGCGCCTCCGTCCACGGCAGGCATTCCTCCGATGACCGGATGGCGAGCCGGGTGAGGTTCTCATCGGTCCTGCCTTTCGTCACCAGCATCAGGTCGTCGAAATATTCCTCCTCGCCGTAGCGGTCTGCCGGCACGGAGAGCGGCCCGCGATGTATGCAGCGGAAATTGCGCGTATGCTGGCTGTTTCCGCCGCGTTATGGCTTCGGGGCACCCTCAAGGATAAGCACCTTCGCGCCGGTCTCTGCCGCAGTGATCGCCCCCGCAGCGCGCTCCATTGCCGCCGCCAACGGCGATGACGTCCCAGTCGCTCTCCGCGAGACGGGCGGTCACCCCGACGCCCGTGGCGGGTTTCCCGTGCAACCTGGTCAGTGCCCCTCCAGTGGGCGCTGTCTGAGGCGCAGCGCCTTCAGCCGCACCCGCTGCGCCGCTTCGATATGGGCGCGCATTTCAGCCTCGGCGCGCGGACCGTCTCGGTTATCGATGGCATCGAGGATCCGGTCGTGCTCGGCCAGCGCGGCCTCGGCGCGGTCCGCATCAATCAGCGTGGTGGGGCCCAGGATCATGAGAGTCTTTTCGAGCGCACCGATCGCCTTGGCGAGATAGCGGTTCTTCGCGGCGTCCTGCACGGCGCGGTGGAACTGCCGATTGATCTCCTGCACACTGCCAGCGCTTCCCTTGGCCTTGGCAAATTCCTCGTTAACCGCCCTGAGCTCGGCAATTTCCACCTCCGAAGCGGCACGGGCGGCCAGTCGAGCGGCGGTGCCCTCCAGAACCGCCCGCATCTCGTAAAGCTCCATGACTTCGGCATAGTCGAGGCTGCGCACCGTTGCGCCCTGCCGCGGCAGATGGGCAACGAGACCATCCGCCTCCAATAGCCTCAACGCCTCGCGCACTGGTGTGCGTGAAATCTTCAGTCGGTCGGACAACTCCGTTTCGCGGAGGCGCGTACCGGGCGGCAGATCGCCGCGGCGGATTTCGTCAAGCAGACGCCGATAGACGCTTTGGCCCTGCGGCAGTTCTTCTTCCGTGACGATTTCAGGCATTGAGAAGGTGTTTGTCTTCATGTATCCAATTGGATACAAACGTGTACAATACGTGTCAAGCGGGAACAGCCGTGGCTCGGACCCTTCTACTTCGCACCAAGACGCTCGCCCTCGCGATGGCCGGCACAGGTGTCTTTTTCCTTCTCGGAATGCCGCTGCCCTTTCTGTTCGGACCTATGACTGCGTGCCTTCTGGCCGCGCTGCTCGGACAGAGGCTCATGGGTTTCGGACAGGTCTCATACGGGGCGAGATCGATCCTCGGCGTCGCGGCCGGTGCCTCTGTGACGCCCGCGGTTGTTGGGCAGATTCCGGATATGGTTCAGACCGTGGCGCTCGTGCCGGTCTATGTCGCGCTCATCGGACTCATCGGCGTGCCGTTTTTCCGCACATTTGGCTATGACCGTGTGACGGCCTGGTATGCGGCAATGCCGGGGGGGCTTCAGGACATGATCCTGTTCGGACAGGAGGCTGGCGCCGATGTTCGGGCGCTGTCGCTCATCCACGCGACTCGCGTCCTGATGATCGTCACTCTCGCGCCGCTCATTTTGACACAGTTCTACGGCGTCAGCCTGTCCCACCCTGTCGGCGCGCCCGTTGCTGAGATTCCCGTGCTGGAGCTCGTGCTCATGGTCGCGGCGGCGCTGATCGGTTGGAAGATCGGTGAGCGGATCGGGCTGTTCGGTGCTGCGATTCTGGGGCCGCTCCTCCTGACCACCGCGCTGACGCTCGCCGGGCTCATCCATGTCCGCCCACCGCGAGAAGCGGTCCTCTTCGCTCAATTCGTCATCGGCACGGGAATAGGTATCTATTATGTCGGGGTCACGATTCGTGATCTACGCCGCTACGTCCTGTCGGGCATCGCCTTCGTCGCCATCCTAGCGGCCCTCGCCGCGGCCTTCACGGAGGCGATTCACCTGATGCAACTGGCGGAGCCCGTTGAAGCGTTCCTATCCTTCGCGCCAGGCGGACAAGCCGAAATGATCGTCCTTGCCATCGTCGCGGGCGCGGATATCGGCTTCGTCATCGTCCATCACCTGACCCGGATCGTCCTTGTGATTCTCGGAGCACCGGTCGCGGCGCGGCTGTTCGTGCGGCGTTGATCTAGCGCTCCAAGGCTTCGGAATTGATCACGTTGATCGGCGCACCATCCGCGAATGCGTTGATCTGGTCGTAAATGTCGGCGAACTGAAGATCGAACTCGTCCTCGGTGGCATAACCGATATGGGGCGTAGCGATTACCCGCGGATACGAGGCGAGAGGGTCGCGCGGATCGGCCTCGCGAAGCCGCGCTGATAGCGTGCCGGCATCTTCGACGCGATCGTTCCAGACCGTCACGTCGTGCCCGTCGAGTCTGGCGAATGAAGGCAGGTGGCGCAAAATATCGAACCAGTCGTCGAGAATGTGCACCTTCATCTCAGGGCGCCGACGAGAACTTTGTGCAGCCCTCAAAGCGGCCGGTTTAGCGTCTGTGCCGGAGCCCGCTCGGTTTCGACGCGTCGCTTCAGACCATGCGCGGCCCCGGCTCCGTGATGCGCGGCAAGAGACGCAAACGGCGGGCCGCTTCCATGGTCTTTGTTCATCTTTGTCGCGTGTTCCTTCATCCTGCGCTGGGCACGGGCCCAGTTGTCCGATAGGTCCCTGCGCAGCGTATGTCGAAGCGTCACCACGATAACACCTCGCTCGCCCAATTTCCCGCGATGGCGTTGTGGGCCAAGGTGATGCACCGGCCCGACATTGGCGCTACGTCAGCGCCACGTTGTTTCATCTGTGCTGCTGAGCGGCTGAAGTCCGATCACACTGACCGGGTTATCCCACCGTCAACGCGAATGTTCTGGCCGGTGATGTAGCCGCCGCCTGGCGAGGCGAGAAACGCCACCACCGCGGCTATTTCGTTCAGAGAGTTGCCGTAGCGCCCCATAGGGATCATCGAGCGGAATTCTTCCTTCTCGGGTAGGCTGTCGATGAACCCGGGAAGCACGTTGTTCATGCGGATATTCTCGGCCGCGTATTTGTCGGCAAAGAGTTTCGTGAAGGCTGCAAGGCCTGCACGAAAGACGCCTGAGGTCGGGAAGACCGGGCTCGGCTCGAATGCGGCAAAGGTGGAGATGTTGATAATCGTGCCGCCGCCCTGCTTTTGCATGATCGGCGTGACCAGCCGGGTCGGACGCACGGCGTTGAGAAAGTAGACGTCGAGGCCTTTGTGCCAATCCTCGTCCGTGAGCTCCAGAACCGGGGCGCGGGGCCCGTGTCCGGCGGAGTTCACCAGAACGTCCACCCGGCCCCATTCGTCCATCGCCGCGTCCACGAGCTTCTGAAGGTCCTCCACCGACTGGTTGGAGCCGGTGACGCCGACGCCGCCCAGTTCCTTGGCCAACGCCTCGCCCTTGCCCGACGAGGACAGGATACCGAGCTTGAACCCATCCGCCACCAGCGCCCGCGCACTGTCGGCCCCCATGCCGCTGCCTCCTGCTGTCACCAGGGCTACTTTTGCGTCTGACATTCTCTCTCCCTTCAGGTTTTCTTGGTGTCGTCGACCACCTTCAACACGGCGAGGCCGCTATCGCCAAGGGGCACGGCCGCGAAGGGTCCGCCATGGCACATGTTGCCTGGGTCCTGGTGGTCGAGAGGGCCGGCCTCGGCGAAGATCTTTTCAGCAAATTGCTCGGCATTGTCGCGGGGCCTGTAGCCCAGAAAGCTGGCCTTGGCATTGTCCACCGGAACGCGGTCATTGTCGGAGACGCCATAGACCACGGCAAATCCGGTCACCGGCGTATCGATGGCGCGCTGCACGAGCTTGATCAGGTCGTCATAGCTGAGCCATGTCCCAATGGCGCGCGGGTTCCCGACCTGCGCGCAGCTGAGGATGCGCATGCAAACCGATTCCACCTGCCGCTTATCCCAGTAAAGACTTGCCAGATCCTCGGCAAAGCACTTAGCAAGCCCGTAGAACGTGTCCGGGCGGTGGCGCACGTCGGTGCCGATGAAATCTGTCTTCGGATGCATGCCGACCGCGTGGATCGACGAGGCATAAACCACGCGCCGCACCCCATTGCGCCATGCGGCTTCCCAGATGTTGTAGGCGCCGATGATGTTTGGCCCGAGGATCGTCTCGAACGGCGCCTCATCGCCATAGGCGCCGAAATGGACGACCATGTCAGCGCCTTGCAGAAGGTCGATCATCGCGTCGAGGCTGGCAAGATCCGCCTTCACATAGCGCTCCCCGTCATAGAGCTTGCCGATATCCTGTGCGAGGTCGGTCGAGACGAGTTCGTCGCACATCCTCGACATGGGCTCCCGCAGGTAAGAGCCAAGGCGCCCGGCCGCGCCGGTCAGGACGAGTTTCTTCATGGGTCAGACTTCCTGTGATGCGGGATTCGTCAGCGTAGCAACGGCCGCAGCGAGACGTTCCATCGCTCGCGCGAGGACATCTTCCGAGGCGGCGGCCGACATGCGGAAGAAGGGCGACATCTCATCGGTGCTGCCGGAAACCCGGGCGATGCCTGCCGCCTTCAGGACATAGGACGTGAACGCGGTGTCATAGGACGGATCGTGGCTCGGCATTTCGATCCTTGCGATATGCTCAACGACAAGGTTGCGCCGCGTCTCGAAGGCCGCGTTCAACCGGCGCACGCCGTTCTTCGGGCCGTCGAGAGCCGCCGCCGCAGCGGCCCGAGCGATGCCGTGGGTGAGCGGGTTCGCGCCACGCTCCATCAGATGATGGCTTTTTCGATGATCGGACGGTTCGCCACGATGCGCTCATAGTGGAACGGACGCATGTCGAGGCTGCGGTACTCGCCGTGAACCATGAACTCGGCCGTGCCGCGGCCCATCGCGGGGGATTGCTGCAGACCGTGACCGGAGAAGCCGTTTAGGAAGAAGAAATTCTCGACTTCCGTATGTGGTCCCATGATCGCGTTGTGATCGAAGGTGTTATAGGCGTAATGCCCGGCCCATTCGCTTTGCACCTTGACCGCCTCGAATTGCGGGATGCGGGTCGCGAGGATCGGCCAGACATGGTTTTCCCAAAGCGAGAAATCCATCGTGAAATCGTCGTAGTCGACGGCCGGATCGATGTCGGAATGGCCGCCGCACTGATAGGTACCGCCGCCATTTTCGCGCACATGCACACCCGACGGATCGATGGTCAGCGGCAGGTCGCGGTCCAGGGGCTTGTTGGCCCTGAAGATCCACGAATAGCGCTTGCGGGGCTCCACGGGGATCTCGATGCCTGCCATGCGGCTGGTCCGGGCCGCGCGCGGGCCGGAGGCGTTCAGGACCTTGCCGCAGGAAATGACTTCGCCCGAATTCAGCGTCACGCTTTCAACGCGCGTACCGGCGGCGTTCTTCGTGATCGCGACGACCTCGTTCTGGACATACTCGATGCCGCGCTCGCGGGATTGCCGCCGCCACCAGTCGAAAACGGCGCTGCCATCCCAGTAGCCTTCGTCAACAAGGTTGATCGACCCAAGTACGATGTCGTCGACATTGTAGAACGGATAGTCACGCTTGATCTCATCGGCGCTCATCAACTTGGTCGCGGCACCCGCCGCGTGCTGCACTTTGATGTTCTCGCGCAGGACATCGGCGAAGGCCTCGGTATCGGCGAGGTACATGTAGCCGAAGCTGCGGATCGACAGGTCGGGCACCCGTTCGTCGCCGCCCATATAGCTTCGCAGGTTCTTCACGAAGTCGGCCGCAAACTGCGAGATACGGACGTTCAGCTCGGCCGAGAACTGCTGACGCATGCAGCTGTTGGTGTGCATGGTCGAGGAGTTCTTGTAGCTCGGGTCCCGTTCGACCACGAGCACACGACCGTCGAAGTCCTTGTCATTCGACAGGAACCACGCCGCGGACGCGCCCATGATCGCGCCGCCGACGATGACGATGTCATAGCTGTTGTTCGACGGCGCTTGCAGTTTGTCAGTCATGCCGACATCTCCCCTTTGCGCACAGCGGCCTCGACCCCGGCAATGTCCTCGGCGGAAAGACCATAAGCGCGGGCAGCCGTTTCAGCCGAGATGTACCCCCGCGCAAGGTCGCGTTTGACCAGATCGGCGGGCCGCTCCTTCGGGTCGCCGTAGCCTGCGCCGCCGGGAAAGGCCAGTATCACCTTTCGGCCGTGGGGCACGTACTGCTTGCCCTTTCCGCGCATCGCAGCACCGTCGTCCCGCGCGATCGTGGTTGCCGCCCCGGCCGCGCCGCCGCGGCGGCCGCGGGCGGGGTGGTCGATGCGGTCGAACATTGCCTGAAAGTCGAACTCATGCCCTTCGCGGGCGCCGACCTCCATATACTGGCCAAGTCCGCCGCGCTGCTTGCCAGCGCCGCCACTGTCGGGGCGAAGTTCCTTGCGCCAAATAATGACCGGCCCGGCATGTTCGGTGGCTTCAATCGGCATCGTCATCACGCCCGATGGGAAGGCGGTCGCGTTGAGCCCGTCATGTTCCGGCCGCGCACCCGCGCCACCGGAATTGAAGGTCAGCACTTCAGAACGTACGGCATCGCCTGGCGCGGGGACATCGGTGCGCGGACGCAAACTGACCTGGAAATTGCACAGACATCCTGCACCTTCGGCCGGCACCACGCCAGGAATGATCTTGTCGAGCGCGTTATAAACCGTATCGGGGACGAAATGCCCGACGATATGCCGCAAAGCAACCGGGGCGGGATGCACCGCGTTCACGATCGTATTGACCGGTGCCTCCATCACAAAGGGTTCCAATGATGCCGCGTTGTTGGGGATTTCCGGCGCTATCGCGCATTTGAGCGCATAGCAGGCATAGGCCTTGGCATAGACCTTCGGGCAGTTGATGCCCTTCTTGTCGAGGCCGGAGGAGCCGGTGAAGTCGCTGGTGATCCGGCCTTCCTCGATGGTCAGTCTGACTTTCAGCATGATCGGATTGTCAAAGCCGTCCACCGTCATCTCGCCCTCTGCCGACTTGCGCGGCAGGGCGGCGATACGCTCAATCGTTGCGCGACGGGAATTGTCGAGGATGAATGTTCCGATGCCGTCCAGATCTTCCAGATCGAATTCGGTCATCATATCGATCAGGCGGCGGTGGCCGATTTCGTTGCAGGTGGCCAAAGCGTACATGTCGCCGATCAACTGGTCGGGCTCGCGCACGTTGCCACGCACGATGCGGACCAGCGTTTGGTCAACCTGCCCGCGATCAGCGAATTTCATGATCGGGATGTACAGCCCTTCTTCGTAGACGCTCGCAGCATCCGCGCCGAATCCGCGACCGCCAATATCGACGATATGCGCGGTGCAGGCGAAGAAGCCGACGAGAACGTCCTTGTGGAAGGACGGTGTGACCATCGTGATGTCATGCAGGTGGCCGGTGCCCTCCCAGGGATCGTTGGTGATGTAGACATCGCCTTCGAAAATGTTCTGGCGCCCGATCCTGCGGATGAAATGCGACACCGCGTCGGCCATGGCGTTGACGTGGCCTGGCGTGCCGGTGACCGCCTGCGCCAGCATTTGTCCTTGGGTGTCGTAGACCCCGGCTGAAAGATCACCGGCCTCGCGCACCGAGGTCGAAAAGGCGGTGCGCACCAGCGCCTGCGCCTGTTCCTCGACGACCGAGATCATCCGGTTCCACATAACCTGATAGGCGACGTTGGACTGCTCTCTTGCCATTTCATATCTCCCCTCAGGCTTTCACGAGGACGTCGATGCACCCATCCGGCTGACGGATCGCGCGGCGGCTCGACGGCACGATGATCGTGGTCTCGTCTTCGGTAATGGCAACCGGCCCCGCGGCCTGGCTGCCTTGGGCCATCTCGCAGCGCAACACGACAGAGGCATCGACAAAATCGGCCAGTGCCGGGTCAAACATCCGGCGCGGGCCCTTGATTGGCGCAGCGCCGTTGCCCTTTTCGGGAGCCACGCGGGCGGCCTTCTCGAGTGGCGTGGTGGCGTTGACAGACCAGACGGTGATTTCGACATCCATGCCCGCGACCGGACGGCCAAAGAGCTTGGTGTAGCCGGCCTCGAAAATCCGTTCAAACGTCTCGACATCAGGGTTCATGGCCTGCGCTTCACTTAGCACGATCGGTATTTCCCAGCCTTGACCTGTGTAACGCATGTAAACCTTGAATTCCGACAGGATTTCGCTGTCCGCATCGCATGTTCGCACGAAACCGGTTGCCTCGGCCTTCAGGTCGGACAAAAGCAACTTGATCTTCTCGCCGTCGAAATTCGACAGCTTCATGTAGACTGAACGGTTGGCCTCGAAACTGAACGGCGCGCGCAGGAAACCGATCGCCGATCCGACACCCGCCCCGGGCGGAACCAGGAGGCGCGTCACACCCAGCTTTTCGCAAAGCCGCCCGGCGTGAAGGGGAGCCGCTCCGCCGAAGGCGATCATCGTGTATTCGCTCAGATCTTCGCCATTTTCGACCGCATGCACGCGGGCGGCATTGGCCATGTTCTCGTCCACGACTTCGGCCAGACCGAAGGCCGCCGTCGCGGCATCCATCTCCAGAACGTCGCCAAGAACGGACGTCAGCGCCGCCTCGGAACTGTCGGTCTCAAGCTTGATCGAGCCGCCGGCGAAATTGTCGGGGTCGAGCTTGCCGAGAATGAGGTCGGCATCGGTGACGGCAGGTTTCGCGCCGCCCCGGCCGTAGCAGGCGGGGCCGGGTTCCGATCCGGCACTCTCCGGCCCGACCCGGATTTGCCGCATGCTGTCCACATGGGCAAGCGAACCGCCCCCTGCGCCGATCTCCACCATCTCGATCACCGGGATCGATATGGGCATGCCGGAACCTTTCTTGAACCGGTAAGTCCGGGCGACCTCGAACACGCGGCTGGTCTTCGGCGTTTGGTTCTTGATGAGGCAGATCTTGGCCGTAGTGCCGCCCATGTCGAAGCTCAGCACCTTGTCGAGCCCGTAGCGGGCAGCAATGTTGGCGGCAAAGACCGCCCCTCCGGCCGGTCCGGATTCCACCAGACGGACCGGGAAATCGGCGGCACTTTCGATCGAGATGATGCCACCGCCCGAATGCATCAGGAAGATGTTGCAGCGCGCACCCTCAGCGCGGAGACGACCCTCCAGCCGGCCCAGATAGGACTTCATCAAGGGCTTGATATAGGCGTTGCCAACGACGGTGTTGAAACGCTCGTACTCGCGCATCTGCGGGCTGACCTCGGAAGATATCGAGACCATCACGTCGGGCAGCCTTTCTGCCAGAACGTCACGGATCATCCGCTCGTGCGCGTCGTTGAGATAGGAATGAATGAGACCGACGGCGACGCTTTCATATCCCGCCTCGGCGATCCGCGTGACGACGTTTTCAACCTCGGTGCGGTCCAGCGGCACCAGCACATTGCCACGCGCATCGACCCGTTCAGACACGGTGTAGCGCATCTGCCGCGGCAAGAGCGGCTCTGGCAAGTTCAGGTTCAAGTCGTACTGTTCGAACCGGGATTCGGTCCGCATCTCGATCACGTCGCGAAAGCCTTGCGTCGTGATCAGCGCCGTCTTGGCCCCGCGCCGCTCGATCAGAGCGTTGGTGGCGAGCGTTGTGCCGTGGATGATCTGGCCGACGTCCGACGGCGTGATCCCGGCCTTTACGCAAACCTGATGCATCCCGTCGATGATCGCGTTTTCAGGGGCTGCATAGGTTGTCAGGACCTTGGTGGAGTACGACTCGCCACCCTTTTCCAGCACGACATCCGTGAACGTTCCGCCGATATCCACACCCAGCCGAATCGAAGAAGTCTTCATGCACCTCACCTGACCAGTTCAGCTCACTCTAAGTAGCGGCTCAGGATATGATCCAATTATTTTCTTCGATGTACACGATAGCTGTTTTTGTTCGTCGTGCCTGACCTTCAGCCAGCCGGCTGCCGGTTTACCGGCTCGATCAGTGCACGCCATCCTTCAAAAATTCTGTGGCGATCTCGGCGGCGATCCGGGCGGAATGCTCGACATAACGCGCCACCTTCTCGGCCTGATATCTGGCTGCGAAGCGCAGAGGCGAAGGCGTCCAGTCCACATCCAGAATGACCAGCCGCCCGGCATTGACCTCCCCGTCGACCAAGACCCTGGGCAGCAGGGCGACGCCCAGTCCGTCGAGTGCCATTGGCAGGCAGGAGGACAGGCTGCTGGATGGTACGAACCGCGTCGTGGGCAACGCCTGCGCCTCGGCATATTCGGCAAGCTCGACAAAAGCCTGGGTGTGACGCGCATGGGTAAGAATGTTGAGGGGGATCAGATCCTCGACCCGGACGGTGCCGGTCAGACCAGCGGCAATGCCTTTCTCCGCGACCCAGACGTAAGGGTAATCCCCCAATTCGATGACACCGCTGGCGGCTGAACCGAACGGCGCCGTCTGGATCGCGAGGTCAAGCCCGCCGCTGCCGACGGCCTTGTCGAGGTTGCGCGACAAGTCGACCGTCAGTTCAACCGACACACCGGGATAACTGTTTTTCAACCGCCGCAGGTACCTGTGCAGCCAGGTGCAGGCGACCATTTCGGTCACGCCCAGCCTCAGACGGTCCTCGACCAGATCGAGTCGCCTTGCCACTTCAATCAGTTCTTCGGACCGCCGGAGTACCTTGCGCGCGATCTGGAGTATCTCCTTGCCTTTCTCGGTCATGCGGACCGATCCGGCATCGCGAAGCATCAAGGTCATGCCCAGCGTGTCTTCGAGCCCCGCAATCCGCGACGAGATATTGGGCTGGGTCGTGTTGAGATGCTGCGCCGCCCTGCGGAAACTGCCGAGATCGGCCACCCAGACGAGCGCCTCGAGCTGTTTGAGTGTGAACACGTTGCCTATCATCTCAGCGGTCTATCATTCCACCATTCGGTTGTCTTCGCCCCTGGGGGCGAAAGGGAGCGGCACAACGTCAGGTGCGGGGAGCGTGCTGACGTGCTCCCCATTGAGCCCGCTCTATTGTCGCGATTGTGCAGCTTCAAAAGCTCGGATTCCTTGTACTGGCATGCCGCGAGGGGGTCAGGTTCCGACGGCACTTTCTTAGCCGGTCGAACCGCCAACGTGGACGCCGGAAAGGCGAATGTCTAAGAGACGCCCGAAATGGCAATGCGCTATTCACATGTGCCTCCGGGAGGTGGCCAGAAATACGACTGGTCGGCGGATCATACCTTTGTAAAGGTCTCCGCCGGCATCACGGGCGACCAATACTCGCTGTTGGAGGACAAGTGCGACATTCTCAATATCGGCCCAGTGCCCGACCAGCCGCAGTCGGAGAGCTGACTGCGCGCTTGCGGCGAACGGCAGGCTGGTCCACACAACAGGGTCAAGAAGAAACGCCTGCTTCGCGTGCGTCGGCGGAAGTCTTTCACGACGGCGTCGGCCGACAGCTTCGCTGTTCCGGGTTCTTGTCTCATCTCCACTCCCTGGAAGTTATGATAAACGAAGCCTCCAGGCACGAAATCAAATCAGATGTCCCAAGGGCAGCGAAGGGGGCAAGTCTCGTTTGCCACCTGACGAGGTGGGTCGGCCCATGATGCGCGACCCTGTTCATGACCACGCCCTAATCCTGGGCCTCGCCTTCGCCTAACTCATTGATTTCAGTGGTGAGCCCGACAGGATTCGAACCTGTGACCCACTGATTAAAAGTCAGTTGCTCTACCAACTGAGCTACGGGCCCATCACAAGGCGCCTCTTTAGGAAGCTGGCCGGGGCCGGTCAAGTCCGAATTGCGAGCACCACTGGCAAAAACCGGGGTCCAGGCGTATATGGCACGCCATGAAGGATACACGCTCCTCTCAGGGCCTACCGTTCATGAAGATGCACGGCGCGGGCAACGACTTTGTGATCATCGATTCACGGGGTCTTCCGACCGCGACAACGCCCGCGCTGGCTGCGGCGCTTGGTGACCGAAACCGAGGGGTGGGTTTCGACCAGCTCGCCGAAATTCGCGATGTGGACGGCTCCGATTTCGCACTCGATTTCTGGAACTCCGATGGCAGCAGGGCCGGTGCCTGCGGCAACGCCTCTCGGTGTGTGGCCGATTTCGTGATGACAGGGCTCGGTCGCGATCGCGTCACTTTCGTCACCGAACGTGGAACACTCGGCGCCGAGCGCCGCCCAGACGGTCTCGTCAGCGTCAACATGGGCGCACCGATCCTCGACTGGGCAGGCGTGCCGCTTTCCGATGCGGTCGACCTGCTTCACCTGCCGATCGAGGGCGACCCTGCCGCCGTCGGGATGGGCAACCCGCATTGCGTGTTCTTCGTCGACGACGTCGAGGCAGTCGAAGTTGCGAAAGTGGGCTCCGCGATAGAGAACCACCCACTTTTCCCGAGCGCCACCAACGTGGAGTTCGCGAGCCTTACCGGCCTCGACCGCTTGCGGATGCGGGTCTGGGAACGCGGCGCAGGCATCACGCTCGCCTGCGGCTCTGGCGCCTGCGCGACCGCAGTCGCTGCGCATCTGCGGGGGCTGACCGGCAGGCGGGTCGCGATTGACCTCGACGGTGGCACGTTGGAGATCGACTGGCGCGACGATGGCGTCTGGATGACCGGCCCGAGCGCGCATGTCTTCGACGGGTGGCTGACGCCCGCGTACCTCGCAGAACACGCATGAGCGCGCCGGTCTTCTCCACCTTGGGCTGCCGTCTCAACGCGTACGAAACGGAGGCGATGAGGGAACTCGTGGGCGAGGCCGGCATCGAGGGCGCGGTTGTGGTGAACACTTGCGCGGTAACAGCCGAAGCGGTGCGGAAGGCCAAGCAGGAAATCCGCAGGCTTCGGCGCGAGAACCCGGATGCAAATCTGATCGTCACCGGCTGCGCCGCGCAGACGGAGCCCGGCACTTTTGCCGCGATGCCGGAAGTCACCCGCGTCATCGGGAACACTGAAAAGATGCGGGTGGAGACCTGGCGCGCGCTGAAGACACCCGATCTCGTCGGCGAGACCGAACGCGTCATGGTCGACGACATCATGTCCGTTACCGAAACGGCGGGACACCTTATTGACGGTTTTGGCCGGCATAGAGCCTATGTTCAGATCCAAAACGGCTGTGACCACCGCTGCACGTTCTGCATCATCCCCTACGGGCGCGGCAATTCAAGATCCGTCCCCGCGGGTGTCGTTGTCGATCAGATCAAGCGGCTGGTCGACAAGGGCTTCCTCGAAGTCGTGCTGACCGGCGTTGACCTCACGAGCTGGGGCGCCGATCTGCCCGGCCAGCCGCGGCTCGGCGATCTCGTGATGCGCATCCTGCGCCTCGTGCCCGACCTCGCGCGGCTCCGCATCTCCTCGATCGACTCGATCGAGGCGGACGAGAATCTGATGCAGGCGATCGCGACGGAGCCGCGCCTCATGCCGCATTTGCATCTCTCGCTCCAGCACGGCGACGACCTGATCCTCAAGCGCATGAAGCGGCGGCACCTGCGCGACGACGCGATCCGCTTCTGCGAGAATGCCCGGCGCCTGCGCCCCGACATCGTCTTCGGCGCCGATATCATCGCCGGCTTCCCGACCGAGACCGAAGCGATGCTCGAAAACTCGCTGAAACTGGTTGAGGAATGCGGCCTGACCTTCCTGCACGTCTTTCCCTATTCGCGCCGCGACGGCACTCCGGCGGCACGGATGCCTCAGGTCAAGGGTCCGGCAATCAAGGAACGCGCCGCGCGGCTGCGGGCGGCAGGCGACACAGCGCTCACCCGGCACCTTGCCGCACAGGCCGGCCGCACACACCGCATCCTGACCGAAAGCCCTCGCATGGGGCGAACCGAACAATTTACCGAAGTCGGTTTCGCTGCGGATCAGCCCGAAGGCGCGATTGTCACTGCGCGGATCATCGGGGCGACGGACGGCAGATTAATGGCCTGACACCCGATTTCCGCGATCACTGACCCTGATGATTCAAATCAGCCGGCGGCATCTGGATGCATGTCAATCTAACTCCCACGAACGCGCAGCTTGTATGGGAGAAGAGGCATGCGAAGGATTCGAGTGCTGGTTACGGGAATGCTGCTGAACGGACTGCTCGCGTGGACAGCGTCCGCGCAAGACGTCGATATCGGCGCGGAGCTCTACACTGACTACTGCGCAGCCTGTCACGGCGCCAGCGGCATGGGCGACGGCGACATGGCCAACATGATGACAATTCCGGCTCCAAATCTGACGCTCCTCGCCAGCGAGAATGACGGCGACTTCCCGATGCTGAAGATGATCCACATCATCGATGGCCGCACCGGAGTGCGCGCGCACGGCGGGCCGATGCCGGTATTCGGTCGGGTCTTTGATTCGGATGGCATGGGGCCCGAAAACCCCTACGGGTCGGTTCTTGAGGTGCGCGGGCGCGTCCTGTCGCTCGCCCTCTACCTTGAATCGATTCAGAAGTAGTGAAGGAACCGCGGCGGCCGCGCCGCCGCGGCCAATCGATCTGTCAGGCCGCACGGCGGGCCCGCGTCTTGACGAGCGCGAGCGCCGCGGAGGCGGCTTCGCGTCCTTTCAGCTCGAAATGGTCCCTGAAAAATGCGTCGTGAGCTTCGGGTTCCTGATGGTTGTGCGGCGTCAGCACCGCCGAAAGGACCGGCACGTCCGCATCCATCTGCGCGCGCATGAGGCCATCAACGACGGTGGAGGCGACGAAATCGTGCCGATAGATTCCGCCATCGACGACGAAGGCCGCCCCGATGATCGCGCCATAGCGGCCGGTGCGGGCTAAATCGCGCGCCACTAGCGGGATTTCGAACGCGCCCGGTATGTCGAACACGTCGAAGTCGTCGCTGGGGATCATCCCTCGGAAGCCGACCAGCGCCCGGTCGACGACGTCGGCGTGCCAACTGGCCTTGATAAAGGCATAGCGGGTGTGTGTGTCATCCATGATCCCCCTTCTGAGCAGACACGTCACCCAAGGCGATCACGGGCATGCACCGCCTCGAAGGCGGTCATGCGCGTTCACTTCCATCCGGACTTTCACCGTCGGCCCCGGCCTCTCACCGGGTCTGCTGACCCCCTGCTTCGGCAGGGGCGCTCGCGGGCTCAGGGGCGCACCCCCATACCCCCGGTGGGGACTTCCACCCCGCCCTGAGAACTACGGCAGGATGTCAATTGCCCGCCGGAGGTACAAGCCGATGAGCGCCGGAGTGTGCTTGCTACATTTTCATGGATGACAGCGGGGTTTTGCTGCTGCAAATCTGCGGTGAGGAGACCGCCGATGCACCCAAATCCCACCTACAGGAAGACGCCTGTCGAAACGAGCCTTGCCTTCGCCCGCGACCGCAGCTTCGGCATTCTGATGATTAACGGGCCTGAGGGACCGCTCGCTTCGCATGTTCCATTCGTTCTTTCGGAAGACGGCCGCACTGCGGAACTTCACCTGGTCCGCTCAAATCCGATCCTGCGGTCCCTGGCAGCGCCCGTCACCGCGCTTCTTGCCGTCTCGGGACCCGACGGATACGTGTCGCCCGACTGGTACGGAACGCCCGATCAGGTTCCGACATGGAACTATGTCGCGGTCCACCTGCGTGGCACCCTCTCGGCCCAACCCTCCGATACGCTGCGCGCCCAACTCGACCGACTTTCGGCACAGCTCGAGAACCGGCTTCTTCCGAAACCCCCGTGGCGGATCGAGAAGGTCAGCGACGATGTGCTTGCCCGTCTGCTTCGCATGATCGCGCCTTGCCGCCTGGACATATTGAACGTCGACAGTACCTGGAAGCTCAACCAGAACAAATCTGCGGCATCACGATGCGGCGCGGCTGACGGCGTCTGCTCCGCCGGAATAGGCTCTGAAACCGCGGCATTGGCGGCGCTGATGCGGCTGGCAAAGGCGTAGCGCGATCGTCACCCCCGCGCCGCCGCAAGAACCGCGCCGGACTCCGTCAGCTGCGGCGATCTGCGTGCGGCGCAGACCGCACGCAAAGTTCAGCGATGTGGAGTGGACAGCGCGCCCGGTCGATCCTAGCATTCACCCGAGAGCTTTCAGGAGGTTGCCATGCCCTTGCCACTTGCCCCGATCGCCGGGTTCGCGCTCCGGTACGGCGCGATTGCCGTTGCGGCTTATGGGCTGCGTCGGGTCCTAAGGAAAGGCCGCACCGATCAGCGCGCCGAGGACGCGCTTGACGACATGGACGAGGGAATTGCCGTCCATCACCCGACAGATCGGGGCCAGACAAATGCCTCGGCGCGATTCAGGCGGGTGATAAATTGGGGCAAAGGCGGGGTCGAGATCGACGCCGCCGCGCTTGCCCGATTCCGCGTCCGGCGGGTCTGAGGCGGCCGAAATGCGGCTCTATCATTCCCCAACAACGCCGTTCGGGCGCAAGGTCGTGGTGCTTCTGCACGAAACGGGTCAGATCGACGATGTCGAGATTGTCGAAGCCGCCGGATCGCCCGTCGATCCGGGGACCCTGCCTGTCGCTCGCAATCCGCTGGGCAAGATCCCGGCGCTTGAACGCCCCGACGGACCTGCGCTTTACGACAGCAGGGTCATCTGCCGCTACCTCGACGCGCGGGTGGGCGGCCGGCTCTACCCAAAGGAGCCCCGCCTGTGGGAGACGCTGACGCTCGAAGCGACCGGCGACGGCATGCTCGATGCGGCGATCCTGATGCTTTATGAGATCCGGCTCAGGCCCGAGGAGAAGCGCTTTGACGCCTGGGTCGATGGCCAGTGGAGCAAAATCTCCCGCGCACTTGACGCGCTCGAAGCAATGTGGATCAGCCACCTGAACGGTCCGATCGACATGGGCCAGGTCTCCGTGTGCTGTGCGCTGTCCTACCTCGACTTTCGGCACGGACAGCGCGAGTGGCGCGCGGGCCATCCGCGGCTCGCGACGTGGCACGAAACGTTATCCGGACGTGACAGCATGAAGGCCACGGTTCCGGTCGGGTGATGGCCCAACGCGCAACAGCAGGTAATCGGTCGCGCCTGTCCGCGGCGGCCTTGACCTCAGCGCCACGGAACCGGTCCGCATTGGTGCGCAAGCCGGATCGCGACGCCGCAATGCGGCACCGATGGGACACGGTGTGCGTTTTCCCATAGGCTGCGCTCGATTGTCCGCTGGACGGGCCGGTTTTTGGCGGCTAATAACCGCGCGGAAAGGCCGCGGGGAACCGCGGCCCACTCGTCGCAGAGCCGGACCTCCGGTCAAGTAAGGGAGAATGTTTCGTGTCCCACGCAGAAGACCACGCAGGCACCCGGAGGGATTTCCTCTATTACGCTACGGCGGGGGCAGGCACCGTCGCCACCGGCGCCGCCGTTTGGACGCTCGTCGATCAGATGAATCCGTCCGCCGACGTACAGGCGCTCAGCTCGATCTTCGTCGATGTGAGCGGCGTCGAAACCGGCACCCAGCTGACCGTGAAATGGCGCGGCAAGCCGGTCTTCATCCGCCGCCGGACCCAGGAAGAGATCGACGCCGCCCGCGCCGTGGACCTCAATGACCTGGTCGATCCCAATGCCGAAAACGCGAACATCGCCGCCGAAGCGCCTGCGACCGACGAGAACCGTGCGCTGGACGAGGCTGGCGAATGGCTTGTCATGATTGGGGTCTGCACCCATCTCGGCTGCGTGCCCCTGGGCGACGGCGCCGGCGATTTCGGCGGCTGGTTCTGCCCCTGCCACGGCTCGCACTACGATACATCGGGCCGTATCCGCCGTGGTCCCGCGCCAGAGAACCTGCCGGTTCCGGTCGCGGCCTTCACCGACGAAACCACGATCAAACTCGGCTGAGGGGGCTGAAGCATGGCTGGTATTCCGCACGACCATTACGAACCGAAGTCGGGTTTCGAACAGTGGCTTCACCGCCGACTGCCAATCGTCGGCCTCATGTACGACACCCTCATGATCCCGACGCCGAAGAACCTGAACTGGTGGTGGATCTGGGGCATCGTCCTGACCTTCTGTCTCGTGCTGCAGATCGTCACCGGCATTGTTCTGGCGATGCACTACACGCCGCATGTCGATCAGGCCTTCGCCTCGATCGAACACATCATGCGCAACGTGAACGGCGGCCACATGCTCCGCTACATCCACGCGAACGGCGCGTCGCTGTTCTTCCTTGCCGTGTATATCCACATCTTCCGAGGACTTTTCTACGGCTCCTACAAGTCGCCCCGCGAAGTGACATGGATCATCGGCATCCTGATCTTCGTCGCCATGATGGGTACCGCCTTCATGGGCTACGTGCTTCCTTGGGGACAGATGTCGTTCTGGGGCGCCACGGTGATCACCGGCCTCTTCGGCGCGATCCCGGGCATCGGTGAACCGATCCAGACCTGGCTTCTCGGTGGGCCGGCAGTGGAAAACGCCACGCTGAACCGCTTCTTCTCGCTCCACTACCTCCTGCCCTTCGTCATCGCCGCGCTGGTAGCCGTCCACATCTGGGCATTCCACACCACCGGCAACAACAACCCCACGGGCGTCGAGGTCCGCCGCGGTTCGAAGGCTGAAGCCGAGAAGGACACGCTGCCGTTCTGGCCCTATTTCGTGATGAAGGACCTCTTCGCGCTGTCGCTGATCCTCGTAGTCTTCTTCGCGATCGTGGGCTTCATGCCGAACTACCTCGGCCACCCCGACAACTACATCGAGGCGAATCCGCTTGCGACGCCCGCGCATATCGTGCCGGAATGGTACTTCCTGCCCTTCTACGCGATCCTGCGCGCCTTCACCGGCGACGTCTGGCTGGTGCAATTGGTGCAGTTCATCACCTTCGGCATCGTCGACGCCAAGTTCTTCGGCGTTGTTGCGATGTTCGGCGCGATCATCGTGATGGCCTTGGCGCCGTGGCTCGACACCTCGTCGGTGCGATCGGGCCAGTACCGGCCGATGTTCCGCTGGTGGTTCTACCTCCTCATCATCGACTTCGTTGTGTTGATGTGGGTCGGTGCGCAGCCGGCCGAAGGGATCTACACTTGGATCTCGCTCATCGCTTCGGCGTACTGGTTCGCCTACTTCCTGGTGATCCTGCCGCTCCTGGGGGTGATCGAGAAGCCGTCGGCCCCGCCGGCGACGATCGAGGAGGACTTCAAGGCCCACTACGCCGGCGCCGAAACGCCGCCGCCCTACGTTTCGCAGAAGCCCGCAGAGTAAAGGATCGGATGAGATGTTGAAGAAAGTTGCAATCATCGGCGCTTCGATCCTGGCGCTCACGGGTGGCGCGCTGAGCGCAGCGGAGTCGGAACAGCACATCGAGGACGTGGCCTTCTCGTTCGAAGGCCCGTTCGGGAAATACGACGAGTTCCAGCTCCAGCGCGGCTTGCAGGTCTATACCGAGGTCTGCGCGGCGTGCCACGGGCTGCAATACGTGCCGATCCGGACACTGGCCGACGAAGGCGGTCCCCATCTGCCCGAGGATCAGGTCCGCGCCTACGCGGCCCAATTCACGGCCGTCGACCCTGAGACAGGCGAGGAGCGCGAGGCGACACCCAACGACCACTTCCCGAAATCCGTGCTCGAGAACGCGCCTGACCTGAGCCTCATGGCAAAGGCGCGCGCCGGTTTCCACGGCCCTTACGGGACCGGGATCAACCAGTTCATACAGGGCATCGGCGGACCGGAATACATTGTCTCGATCCTTGCCGGCTATACCGGTGAGGAGGTCGAGCAAGCCGGCACCCTGTTCTACGAGAACACCGCATTTCCCGGCGGATTGATTGCGATGAATCCGCCGCTGTCGGACGATCTGGTTACCTATGCCGACGGGCACGAGGCGACGGTCCACCACATGGCCGAGGACGTCGCGGCGTTTCTCATGTGGGCAGCAGAGCCGAAGATGATGGCACGCAAGCAGGTCGGTTTCGTCGCGGTCCTGTTCCTCGGGCTTCTAACGGTGCTTCTGTACCTGACGAACAAGAAGCTCTGGGCGCCCTACAAGGGCAAGAAGTCCGCCTGATCCGCCGGCGAAGCCCCGGGGGTTCGACCCCGGACCTTCGAGGTATTTCGACCAGGATGAAAGAATAGGCGCGTCCCGGTCCGGGGGCGCGTTTTCATTTACCGAGGTAGGCGGCAAGCGCCGGTGGGGGATTGTCGAGAAGCGGTGCGGTGGGCTGCGGCGAATGCGCGACACCGTCGGCCACAACGATCGTCTCCGGCGCAAAACGCCGAGCATCGGCGGGATCGTGGCTGACCATCAGGACAGTGGCCCCGGTCTCGGCCGCGATCTCGGTCACCAGATCCAGCATCTCGTCCTTGAGCGCGGGCCCGAGTGCCGCGAACGGCTCGTCGAGCAGCATGATCGGCCGGGCGCGCAGCAGCGCGCGTGCCAGCGCCACGCGGCTCTGCTGGCCACCCGACAGCGTTCCCGGTTTTCGTGCGTCCAGTCCCCCGAGACCGGTCTGTTCCAGTGCGCGCCGCACTGCATCCCGCTCTTGGGTTGAGAGCTTCAGATCCGGACGGATGCCAAGCCCGACATTCTGCGCCACGGTGAGGTGCGGAAACAAATTCTGATCCTGAAACAGAATCGAAAGCGGGCGCGCGCCCGGCGCGTCCTTCGAGATATCGCGCCCATCCCAGACCACGCGGCCGGACCGCGCGGAGAAGAAGCCAGCGATCACTGACAAGAGCGTCGACTTGCCCGCGCCCGACGGCCCGATCACGGCTACCCGCGCGCCCTTCGCGACGCTGAAATCGACCGTTAGGCGAAAGTCGTCCTGCGTGATGACAACGTCGTCAAGCGTCAGCATCGGCGCGGCCTCCTCTGTCGAAGCCCCAAAACAGCGCAAGGCTGAGCGCGAGGAGCAGAACGGCGGCGCCAGAGGCATCGCCCATGCGATAGGCACCCATAAGCCTGTACATTTGGAGGGGCAGCGTCGCGGTGTCAGCATCCGCGAAAAGCGCGATCACGCCGAGATCGCCCATCGAGAGAGCGGCGGTCAGACCCGCGGCGAAACCCAGAGGGCGGCGGAGGCGCGGCAAGGTCAGCAGCCGAAGCCGCGCGAACCCGGTAAGTCCAAGACTTTGCGCGAGCCGGCCGTATTCGATCTCGATCTCGCGCGCAGAGGGCATGAGGGCGCGCAGGCAGAAGGGCAACGCCATCGCGGCGTTGACGACAATCGTGGTGGGCAGCGCGAGTGAGGACGGACTCGCCATAGGCCTCAGCATGAGGAACAACCCCGTGCCCATGACGAGCGCTGACGTTGCGAGCGGCAGCATGCCGATGGTTTCGAGCATCCGGGTGCGTATACTGCGTGCTATGGCGAGCGCGAGCGGCAGGGCGAGCGCCAGAGAAAGCGCCGTCGCCGCCAGAGCGACGGTGAGCGAACGCACCGCCGACTGCCAGACCTGCGCAGGGAGGGCTGGCAGGTTCGACAGTCCACCGATCAGCACCGCGAAAATCGGCAGCAAGAGAAACAGGCTCGCCAAGGTCAACAGGGCGGCGTCCTGGAGGCGAAGCCAGCGGCTGCCTGCATCCCAGCGCGCGACCGCCCGATCGAGGCCGGTGCCAAATCCGGACGGTACGGTCAGCCGCGCGGCGACGAACGCCGCCGCGGCGCAGAGCATGAGCTGGATCGTTGCGAGCCGGGCGGCACGGCCAAGGTCGAAGTCGAAGCGGAAGGCCTGGTAGATCGCCAATTCGACCGTCGTAGCCCGGGGGCCGCCGCCCAGAGTCAGCGCGACGGCGAAGCTTGTCAGGCAGATGAGGAAAATCGTCACAAACACACCCGGGGCGAGAGTGCGCAGCATCGGGCGTTCGAGGAAGCGCGCGACCTCGGCCGGGCCGAAACCCAGAGCCGCGGCAAGCCGGAAACGCTCGGCAGGAATCGCGAGCCAGCCCTGAAGCAGCAGGCGCACCGCCAGCGGCAGGTTGAAGAAGACGTGCGCGAGAACAACGCCCGAAAAGCCGTAGATCGAGATGCGGTCAAACCCGAGCGCGGCGAGGCCGTCATTGAGAAGACCCGCGCGCCCGAAGATCGCGAGAATGCCCATTACGGCGACGATCACCGGCAAGATGAAAGGTGCCCCCAGCAGCGTGATAAGCACGGCCCGACCGGAAAACTTGCGCCGGGCAAGCGCTCGGGCGACCGGGATGGCGAAGCCGAGGCTGAGGGCGGCGGAAACCGCCGCCTGGATGACAGTGAAGCGTATCGCCGCCCAGTCGCCGGGGCCGAGCGCGCCGAACCCGCCCGCCCGGAGCACAACCGCGCCGAGCGTGGCCACGACGAGCGCGAGGACGAGCGTCGATGCCGTCCCCGCACCCGCGCGCAGCAGCGGGCTCAGCGGCTGAGCGCGGACTGCCATTCGGCAAGCGCCTCGTCACGGACCACCGCAGCTTCGCTCGCTGAGAAAAGGAGCACCTTCTCGGGCGTGACGAGCGTCTCGAACCCTGCCGGCAAACCACCCGGCGGCGTGACCGAGGGATACATCCAGTTCGTCTCGGGGATCACGCCCTGGAACTTCTCGGAGAGCATGAAGGCGAGGAACTCGTCGGCGAGCGCCGCCTGGTCCGTTCCCGCGAGCTTTGCGGCCACCTCGACCTGCATGTAGTGGCCCTCGGTGAACGAGGCGGCCGCCTTCGTGTCGTCGCTCTCGGCGATCAGGTGATAGGCGGGCGAGGTCGTGTAGGACAGGACCATGTCCGCCTCGCCTTCGAGGAAGAGGCCGTAAGCCTCGGACCAGCCGGGCGTGACGGTGACGATGTTGTCGGCGAGCCCCTCCCAGATCTCGGGCGCGCGGTCACCGTAGGCAGCCTTGACCCAGAGGAGAAGCCCCAGTCCTGGCGTCGAGGAACGCGGGTCCTCGATGACGAGCGTCAGGTCGGAGGCCGCGAGAGCCTCGAAATCTGCCGGAACGGTGTCTGTTTTCGTCCGGTCGTAGACGAAGGCAAAGTAACCCCAGTCGTAGGGCGCGAAGACGGGATCGTTCCACTCGACCGGCAGGTCGTAGTCCACGGCGCCCAACCCGTGCTCGGCGAAAAGGCCCGACCCGGCGGCGGCGCCCGTCAGGTTGGTATCGAGGCCAAGAACAATATCGGCCTCCGTCGATTCGCCTTCCAACAGCACGCGGGCCAGCAGTGCCGCGCCATCACCGGCAGCCACGAATTGCAGGTCGCAGCCGCACTCTGCCTCGAACGCGGTTTCGACCGAAGGGCCGGGACCCCAATCGGACACGAAGCTGTCATAGGTGTAGACGGTCAGCACGGGCTTGTCCTGGGCGGCGGCGGACGTCGCCGCGAGGATGCCCGCGATCATCAGGGATTTGCGCATCTATCATCCTCCAATGGTCAGGCGGGCGGAGATGAGGGGCTGTTTGCCAAACCTTCCCTCCGCCGGTCTTAACCGGTTCAGGTTCAACGGGTTCGCTTTCGCATCTCAGCCCTGCACGCAGGGCACCCCGAGGTGATCTTGAGTCATACGCGCTTGCCGGAGGCCCGACAAGGGGATCGCGTCCGGCACGCAGCCAACACAATTCCGACGGAAGGACGCTGAGAAGCGTGTGCATGCTTGAGCGGGCGCGCGGCCTTCGCTATTCCGCTTGTCCAAAGGAGCCAACGCATGAGCCTGAACACTTTCGGCCATCTCTTCCGTGTCACGACCTGGGGCGAAAGCCACGGCCCTGCGCTTGGCGCGACGGTGGACGGCTGCCCGCCGGGCATCGAGGTCGACGAGGCGATGCTCCAGCACTGGCTTGATCGTCGCAAGCCCGGGCAGAGCAAGTACACGACCCAGCGGCGCGAAGCGGATGCCGTGCGCATTCTGTCGGGCACGTATGAGGGGCAGACGACCGGCACGCCGATCCAGTTGATGATCGAGAACACCGACCAGCGGTCGAAGGACTACAGTGAGATCGCTGAGAAGTTCCGGCCGGGACATGCCGACATCACCTACTGGCAGAAATACGGGATCCGCGACCCGCGCGGCGGCGGCCGGTCGTCAGCGCGCGAGACGGCCGCGCGAGTGGCCGCAGGCGGTGTCGCGCGGGCGGCGCTGAACGTACTTGCTCCAGACGTCCGCATTACCGGCTACATGGTGCAGATGGGGCGGCTCCGGGCCGACCGCGACCGGTTTGATCTGGACGAGATCGGGCGAAATCCTTTCTGGTGCCCTGACGCCGCCTCGGCGGCGATCTGGGCCGAGCATCTCGACGAGTTGCGCAAGAGCGGCAACAGCGTCGGCGCGGTGATCGAAGTCCGCGCCTCAGGCACACCGGCTGGGCTCGGCGCACCGGTTTACGGCAAATTAGATACCGATCTGGCCGCCGCGATGATGTCGATCAACGCAGTCAAGGGCGCGGAGATCGGCGCCGGAATGGCCGCGGCCGAACTCACCGGCGTCGAGAATGCCGACGAAATCTACATGGGAAGCGACGGCAAGCCGCGGTACAGTTCGAACCATGCGGGCGGTATTTTGGGCGGCATCTCGACCGGGCAAGACATCGTCGTGCGCTTCGCCGTCAAGCCGACCTCGTCAATCCTGACCCCGCGCAAGACCATCACGGTCTCGGGCGAGGAGGCTGAGATCGTGACCAAGGGACGGCACGACCCCTGCGTCGGCATCCGCGCGGTGCCGGTGGGCGAGGCGATGATGGCTTGCGTGCTCCTCGACCATCTCCTCCTGCATCGTGGCCAGATCGGCAGTGCTGGCGGGCGGATCGGATGAGCCTCGCCCCCCTACGCAACGCGTTGCGCGAGGCGCTTGAAAGCGGCGCGCAGGACGGTCAGGACGGCGCGCACGATCTCGCCCACGCCGACCGCGTGTGGCTGAACGCCCGCACGATCGCCCATGGCGAGGGGCTGGCGCCGTCGCGGATCCTACTGTGCGCCGCCTACCTGCACGATCTCGTGACCCTGCCCAAGGATCACCCGAAGCGCGCCCGCGCCGCGTCGATGTCCGCAACCGCGGCGGGGCCCGTGATGCAAGCGCTTGGCCTGACGCCCACCGAAATCGCCCAAGCCCGCCACGCAATCGAGTCGCACAGCTGGTCGGGCGGCACCGCCCCGGCATCGCCCGAGGCGCGCATCTTGCGCGACGCCGACAGGCTTGAGGCGCTTGGCGCGATCGGGATAGCACGCTGCTTCGCAGTCTCGGGCGCGCTTGGCCGACAGCTTTTCGACGCCCGCGACCCTTTCGCGAAGGAGCGGCAGCCCGACGACGCGGCATTTGCCCTCGACCACTTCGCCGTGAAGCTCCTGAAGCTGCCGGAGACGTTCCTGACACCGACCGGCCGCCGGCTGGCCGAGGAACGCGCGGCGGCGATGCGGCGTTACCTGATCGACCTCGCGCGGGAGCTCGGCTCTCCCGAGCCCGATTGGTGAGGCGATCCGCCACGCCTGCGAAGCACCTCCGCCTTCAGGCCATCTTCGCCACGCGCCATGGCCCAGCGGTGGTTCCAAGCGAAGAGCGGACCCAGGACGGGCGAGAGGGCGCGCAGGATTGGCCTGTCGGCGAAGACACGCCAGTCATAGTCGACAACGACATCGTCGCCACGCTGGATCAGCGTCCAGACTCCGCGCCCGCGAAGATCGCCTTCGGCGGCCACCGTCCATGTCTCGGGGCGGCGGCTTTCGATCACGGTCGCGATCCAGTTCAACTCGTAAGGCAGCCGGCCCTTCGATCGGATTGCAACGCGCGCGCCCTCGCCGTTGGCGTCACCGCGTTCCAGCACACGGATGCCCAGATAGACGTCGCCCCACCAGCGGGGGAAATGCTCGGGATCGGCGAGAATGTCGGCGACCTCGCGAACCGTGGCGGCGACGTTCCAGCGGGTGACGATGTGAAACTCGTTCGACCTGGCGCGCATAAGACACCTCCTGCTCCTGTCTGAAGCTACGGTCCAAACCGGAGAAAGTTGCACCCATCCGCGCAGCGCGGCCTTGTCCGACGGAAGAGGACACGCCTTGCGTTGAGTGATCATAGCGCAAGGGAGAAGCCGCCGCATGATCCGTCTCGTCACATTCGCCGCCATGTGCCTGTTTCTGCCGATGCCCGCCTTTGCAGAGCTGACGCGGCACCGGTTCGAGCAGGACGGCATCGCACGTCAGTTCTTCGTATATACGCCGGATCGCGCAGGCCGACATGAGCCGATGCCCGTCGTTCTCATGCTTCACGGCGGGGGCGGAAGCGCGCGCCAGATGCTAAGATCGCCCGGTCGCCGGATGAACGATCTGGCCGAGACCGAAGGGTTCATCGCGGTCTATCCCGACGCCGTGGGGCGGTCGTGGGACTTCGGCGAAGGCAAGGTGTCTGAGGGGCGGCGCGCACCGCGGGTCGACGACTTGGCCTACTTTCGCCGCGTGATCGACCATATCACGGCGAGCCCTCGCGCGGACGGAAATCGCGTCTATGCCACCGGAATTTCGCGCGGCGGGCAGGCCTCATTCTTCCTCGCCTGCAAGCTGCCTGACCGCATCCACGCCATCGCGCCCGTGGCGATGAGCCTGCCGGCCTTCCTTGCCGACGATTGCCGGTCGATCCCGGCAACCCCGATCGCACTTATCCACGGAACCGACGATCCGCTGGTGCCTTATGAGGGCGGCCAGATCCGATTGTTCCGAAAGAACCGGGGCGAAGTTCTGGGCGCCGAACGGACGATGGCGCTGCTTTCACAGCGAAACGGATGTCGAGCGCAGGCAAATACGCGGCGGATGGGCGAGGTTCAGAGGATCGAGTGGAACGGCTGCCAGGCATCGACCGTGCTATACCGGGTGGAGGGCGGCGGCCACACGTGGCCGGGTGAACGCGAGGTTCTGCCCCGGCGATTGGTCGGTAAGACCAACCGCGACATCGACGCAACGGCCGAAATCTGGCGCTTCTTCAGCCGGCTCTGATGGGCATGGGGCTCTCCTTGGAAAGCTGAACCGCAAGGATGCCGGCCGCCACGATCGCGACTCCGACGATGTCGGCCGGGCCTAGCCGTTCGCTCAGCAGCGCGGCCGCGACCGCCACGCCCAGAAACGGATTCAGAAAGTGGTAGGTCGCCGCGCGCACCGCGCCGATCCGCTCCACCAGGCGGAACCACACCCATGTGGCGATCAACCCCGGTACGAGCGTCGTGTAGGCGAAGGCGAGGCCAAGTTGGAGCGTCCAGCTCACCGACCAGTCCTCTAGCGCGACCGCGAAAATAGCCAGCACGCCGGCGCCGACGAACATCTGAAGGCCGACGACCATGAGAAGGTTACCCTGCGCGGACGCACCGCGCACCGTCAGCGTCGCCACGGCCAGCGCCAGCGCGCCGATGCCGCAGAAAATGATGCCCGTCATGTCGGCGCCGCCTGAGAAGCGCGACCCCATGATGATCGCGACGCCGGCAAACCCGGCGACGAGCCCTGCGATGCCGAGCGGCCGCACCCGCTGGCCCCAGAACATCCAACCGAGCAGCGCCACAAGGAGCGGCATGGTGGAGGCGATGATCGCGGCAAGCGATGCCTCCACCCACTGCATCGCGACAAAATTCAAGCCGAGATAGAGTGCATTCTGGCAAAGTCCGAAGACCGCCACCGAGCGCCACTGGCCACGCGACAGATGCCATGTTTGGCCGAGGGCGCGCGCGATGGCCACGCCAATAAGCCCCGAGATCAGAAAGCGGATCGACAGCGCTGTCAGAGGCGGCGCGTCGGCCACGATCATGCGCGCCGAGGTGAAGGCCGAGGACCACATGAACGCGAAAGCGAGGCCCATCAATACTGAGCGCAGGTCCATTCCGGTCTCCGGCTTGTCCGTCCGCGGCCTCTCTGCCCGCCCGACGGGGGCGATGCAAGCCGGAACCGGATGGACGGCCGTCAGCCGCCGGTATGGCTCATGTGGCGGGTAACCTGGCCGCGCACCTTCTGGCGGGAATAGTCGAAATCGTGGCCCTTGGGCTTGCGCGCGATGGCGGCGCGGATCGCCTGTTCCAGCGGCACGTCGTCACGGCTCGCCCGGAGCGGCGCGCGGAGGTCGGCGTTGTCCTCTTGCCCCAGGCACATGAAAAGCTCGCCTGTGCAGGTGACGCGCACGCGGTTGCAGCTTTCGCAGAAATTGTGCGTGAGCGGCGTGATGAAACCGATCTTCTGACCCGTCTCTTCGATCCGAACATAGCGCGCAGGGCCGCCCGTCCGTTCGGCCAGTTCGCTCAGTGTGAAGCGTTCGGCCAGCCGCGCGCGAAGGTCCTTGAGCGGCCAGTATTGGTCGAGGCGCATCTCTTCGCCCATCTCGCCCATCGGCATGACCTCGATGAAGGTGAGGTCATGGCCTTCGCTGGCGCACCAGTCGAGCAGCGGGAAAAGCTCGTCCTCGTTGAACCCCTTCAGCGCGACGGTGTTGATCTTTACACGCAATCCCGCCGCCTTCGCGGCCGAGATGCCATCCATCACCTGCGCAAGCCGCCCCCACCGCGTTATCGCCTGAAACTTGGCCGCATCGAGCGTGTCGAGCGAGACGTTGACGCGTCGGACACCCAGCGCAGCCAGATCGTCGGCGAATCGGCTCAACTGCGAGCCGTTCGTGGTCAGCGTCAGCTCCTTCAGCGCGCCCGTCTCCAGATGCCGGGACATGGCCTTGAAGAAGGTCATGATCTCACGTCGGACCAAGGGTTCCCCGCCGGTTACGCGGAGCTTCTCGACGCCGAGCCGGACAAACGCCGTGCAGAGCCGGTCGAGTTCCTCCAGCGTCAGCAAGTCTTTCTTCGGCAGGAACTGCATGTGCTCGGCCATACAGTATGTGCAGCGAAAATCGCAGCGGTCCGTCACCGAGACGCGCAGATAGGAAATCGGTCGGGCAAATGGGTCGATCAGCGGGGTCATTAGGGAAAGGTAAACCTCGGCACGCCTTGTCACAAGGCCGTCTTGACAGCTTACGACTATGGTCGTCCTGTCTCTCTGGACCAGAGGGCGCGGGGATGACGGACCGCAGGATGCTCCGCGAGGGGCAGGATTGGGCGACGCTGACGGCCGGCTTCCGCTGGCAGGTACCCGCGCGGTTCTCAATCGCCGAGGCCTGCTGCGCGTCCTGGGCGCGCGCGGATCCTGGGCGGCTGGCGCTGATCGAGATCAGCGAGAGTGGCGCGGTCCGGCATTGGACCTACGAAGAGTTGGACGCTGGCTCTAACCGGCTGGCGAACGCGTTCGCCGCGCAAGGCATCCGCCGGGGTGACCGGGTCGCTGTGATGCTGCCTCAGGCACCCGCCGTTCTCATCACCCATTTCGCCGCGATGAAGCTCGGCGCGGTCGTGCTGCCGCTCTTCACGCTGTTCGGAGCCGATGCGCTTCAGTACCGGCTCTCCGACGCGGGCGCCTGTGCCGTCGTGACCGATGCGGCGGGGTTGGCCAAGTTGTCGGAGCTCCGCGACAGCCTTCCCGATCTCCGCGAGGTCTATTGCATCGACCCGTCCGAGGTGCGCGACCTCTGGGCCGAGATCGACGCCGCCTCGGACCGTTTCGCGCCGGTGCCGGTTGGCGCAGAAGATCCGGCGGTCCTGATCTACACGTCCGGGACGACGGGCGCGCCGAAGGGTGTCCTCCACGCGCACCGGTTCCTGCTCGGCCACCTGCCGAATATCGAACTCAGCCAGGGGTTCTTTCCCAAGCCCGGGGCGGTGGGCTGGACGCCCGCCGACTGGGCCTGGATAGGCGGGCTCATGGATATGGCGATGCCGTGTCTCTACTACGGCGTGCCGCTCGTCTGCCGCCGGATGCCCAAGTTTGACCCCGACGAGGCATTCCGCCTAATCCGCGACCACCGGGTGACGAACCTGTTCCTGCCGCCCACGGCGCTCAAGCTGATGCGCGCGGCGAAGGTGCCCGAGGGGCTTTCGGTCCGTGCCGTCTCCTCCGGCGGTGAAAGCCTCGGGGCGGAGATGCTGGATTGGGGGCGGCGCGCGCTAGGCGCGCCGATCAACGAGATCTACGGCCAGACGGAGTGCAACCTCGTCATCTGCTCGTCCGAGGGGCTCTTTCCGACCCGGCCCGGCACTATGGGCCGCGCGGTGCCCGGCGCGGAGGTCGCGGTCATCGACGCCGATGGCCGCGAACTGCCCGACGGCGAAATCGGGGAGATCGCCGTCAGGCGCGGGCATCCGGTCATGTTCCTCGAATATCTCGGCAAGCCCGAGGCGACGGCGGCCAAGTTCACCGGCGACTGGATGCGGACCGGCGATCTCGGCACCCGCGATGGCGAGGGCTATTTCACCTATGTCGCGCGCGACGACGACATCATCACCTCGGCCGGCTACCGGATCGGTCCGTCCGAGATCGAGAACTGCCTCACGGGCCATCCCGACGTCGTCATGGCGGCCTGCGTGGGCGTGCCCGATCCGGTCAAGGGCGAGGCCGTGAAGGCCTTCGTCGTGCTGCGCGACGGGGCGGCGTGGGACGGGCTCGCCCCCGCCCTGATCGCGCGCGTGAAGGAGCGCGTGAGCCCCCATGTCGCGCCCCGGCTCATCGAGCGGCGCGATGGCCTGCCGATGACCGCGACCGGCAAAATCATGCGGCGCGAGCTCAGGGGCGGGTGATTCAGCCTTTCGGCGCGGCCTTGGGCGAAAACGCGCAGCGCTCGGGCTTAATGTCAATGAGCGGCGTGCCGTCGAGGCAATCCAGCCCACGGACAACGAGCACCGGCCCTTCAATCGCGACGAGCCGGACGAGCGATGTGGCGATGGGGTTCGGGCGGACGGGCGAGCGGAGCGAGAATGTACCGAAGACATTGCCATCGCGCCCGGGGTTTTGAAGCACCAGGTCACGGCGGCCCCGGTCGAGCCAGTAAAGGAGTTCGATATGGTCGTAGACGTCGAGCCCCTGAAGCGCGGCGACCCAGGGCTCGAAGACCTCGACGCGGCAAATCGGTCCGTCCGGCTTGCCCTGGCGTGGGCAGGTTTCGCGCGTCGTCCAAGGCGTTCGGATGCGCCCGATGAACCGCAGCCGGGCGTCGTCGGGCGCGGGCAGGTCAACGGCGACTTCGTGTTCCCGGATGTCGGATGCGTCAGTGCTCATGCCGGTTTGCCCCCCATCACATCTTTGCGGCCGCGCCGGGTTGGCCCCTGCGGGCGAAACAGGCGCGCAGGTATTCTACCGCCAGGCTGGCGACGAGGCCCGCGAGCGCGCCGAAAAGGACGGTCGCGGCCATCTTGACCCCGATCACCGGGCGACAATCCGGCCGGGCGTCAAACATGCGCCGCATGAAGATAAGGTCTCCCGCCGCATAGCCGAGAAGCGCGCCCACGACCGGCAGCGAAATCACCGAGAGCAGACCGGCAATTTTGGGCTCCATGAGCGCCGCCCCGACGCATAGCGTCGTCATCATAAGCGGCGCGGCAATCCTGCCAGCGCCGTGGCGCATCGGCATGACACCAAAGGGCTCAAGCGCGGGGTTCAAGATGCCGCTCGCGGCAGCTCCGCGATGTCTGGGTTCGAGAATCATGCGCGCCGTCTCGCCGCCGCCCGTTGCTCGTCCCCAAGACTACCTGCTCTCCGGCTTGCCGGGAAGTCGACGGAACAGCGTGAGCGCCGGCTCGTTGGATGCGATGTGACCTGAGAGAGCGAAGGGCGCGATGGCCGGGGATGGATTCGACTGCGTTTTTATGTATTGTTTCCGCGTAGCGGGAGGAAACGCAGCAATGGACAGCTTCTGGGCCCTGCTCGGCGATGCGGTCGATCTGATTGCCGCCGGTGACCGCGACCTTCTCGAAATCATCGGGCTGTCGCTTCGAGTCACGCTGACGGCGGTCGCTGCAGCCTGCATGATCGGCCTGCCGCTCGGCGCGGCAGTTGGTGCGTTCCGCTTTCCCGGACGCACGGTCGTCAGCATCGTCCTGAACTCGCTCATGGGTCTGCCGCCGGTCGTGGTCGGCCTCGTCGTCTACCTTATGCTCTCAGCGGCCGGACCGCTCGGCCCGCTCGGACTGCTCTACACGCCGATCGCCATGATCATCGCCCAGACCATCCTCGTCACGCCGATCGTCGCGGCGCTCACCAAGCAGGTGGTCGAGGACCTCCATCACGAATATGCCGAACAGTTCGCCTCGCTCGGCGTCGGCCCCTTCGACCGGGTTGCCGCGCTTCTCTGGGACGCGCGCTATAGCCTTCTGACAGTCGCGCTCGCCGGCTTCGGGCGCGCCGTGGCCGAGGTCGGAGCGGTCTTCATCGTCGGCGGCAACATCAACCACGTAACCCGCGTGATGACGACGACGATCGCGCTCGAGACGTCGAAGGGAAACCTACAGCTCGCGCTCGCGCTCGGCGTCGTGCTTCTCTCCATCGCGGTCGTCGTGAACGCAAGCGTCATGGCGATCCGCGCCTCGGCGGTGAGGTCGGCCTATGCGTGACGTCATCTTCGATATCTCGACCGCCGTCGCGGCGCCGCAGACCCGGTGCGAAGCGGTTCTCGCGACGCGGGGCCTGTATTTCGACGCGGGCGGCAAGCGGCTGATCGACGGCGTGGACATCGGGATCCGGCAAGGACGGCGCACCATGATCATGGGCGCGAACGGCGCCGGCAAGAGCCTTCTCCTGCGGCTTTTGCACGGCCTTGTCGCCCCGACCCGGGGCGACGTCGTCTGGCACGGCCGTCCGCTTGACCGTGCGGCGCGGCAGGCGCAGGCGATGGTGTTCCAGCGGCCCGTCGTCCTTCGTCGTTCGGTTCTTGCCAATCTCCGTTTCGCACTTTCCGCGCGGGGCATCCGGGGGGCAGAGCGCGCCGCGCGCGAAGCCGAAGCGCTGTCGCGGGCGCGTCTCGATCACCTCGCGCGCAGTCCTGCCCGCGTCCTTTCGGGCGGCGAGCAGCAGCGCCTTACAATCGCCCGCGCGCTCGCCTGCAAGCCGGAGATGCTCCTGCTCGACGAACCGACCGCAAGTCTCGACCCCGCATCGACGCAGGCAATCGAGACCCTGCTCACCGAGGCGCACCGGGACGGCGTGACGATCGTGATGGTCACGCATGATGCCGGACAGGCGCGGCGGATCGGCGACGACGTGATCTTTCTGCACGATGGCCGCGTGGTGGAGACCGGTGCCGTCACGCGCGTGCTTGACGCTCCGCAGTCCGATGCCGCTTCCGCCTGGCTTGGCGACCGCCTCTACATTAGCAGGTCCGCACATTCAGAAATCTGACTGAATCAGGGATATCACACGTGATCAGACGACGCCTCTTCGGACTCGCCGCCGCGGCATTTGTGGCGCTCGGGCTGCCTACAGCGGCACAGGATACGTTCATCGTGGTGCAGTCGACGACCTCGACGCAGAATTCCGGCCTTTTCGACTACATTCTGCCCATCTTCACCGAAAAGACCGGCATTGAAGTGCGCGTCGTCTCTGTCGGCACCGGCCAAGCGATCAAGAACGCCGCCAACGGTGACGGCGACGTCCTGTTCGTCCATTCAAGGGCGGACGAGGACAAGTTCGTGGCAGATGGCGAAGGCATCGAGCGTTTCGATGTCATGTACAACGACTTCGTCATCGTAGGGCCGCCCGCCGATCCGGCTGGCATCGCGGGATCGACCGACGCAGTCGCCGCGCTGAGCAGGATCGCCGAGGCGCGGTCCACCTTCGCCTCGCGCGGCGACGACAGCGGCACACATAAAGCCGAACTCGCGCTCTGGGCGGAGGCTGGCATCGACGTTTCGGAGGCGTCCGGAAACTGGTACCGGGAAACCGGCGCGGGCATGGGCACGACGCTGAACACAGGCCGGGGCATGGGCGCCTACATCATGTCCGATCGCGCGACCTGGATTTCGTTCGGCAACAAGGGCGACTACAGCGTCATGGTCGAGGGCGATCCGAAGATGTTCAACCAGTACGGTGTCATCCTCGTGAACCCGGTGAAGCATCCGAACGTAAAGCGCGTTCTCGGCCAAATGTTCGTCGACTGGCTGATCTCGCCGGACGGCCAGTCGGCCATCGCGAGCTATCAGGTCGACGGGCAGCAGTTGTTCTTCCCGAACGCGGGAGGCTGACACCACGCGACACCCGTCCTCAGGGCGAAAGCCAGCGCACGGTCCCAAGTTCGGCGATGTTGTAGCCGCCCATCGACTCGGACTTTTCCCTGAACACCTCTTCGCGCGTGAAGGCAAGAAGCGTCTGAACCGGCTGCGTGAAATAAGCGCGGCGGTCGATGAGGAGGTCGAAGCGTTCTTCGACGAGGCGCAGAAAGCCGAGATGGAACTGGCGCGCCATTGCCTCGATCCCGATGGCCGCTTCCGCCTCGCCGGAGCCGACGGCGGCCGCTGCATCGCTTTCGGTCCGCGCGACCCCTTCGGAAGTGTCGAAATCCGACGGGGACAGGCGATCCGCCGTCAAGAGACGCTCGAATAGCGCAGCCGCGCCCGCCCCGGGCTGGCGCTGGACGAGGCGCCGTCCTTTCAGGTCGGCAAGGCACCTGACCTCGTCGCGTGCCACCTTGCCCAGAAGCAGGCCGCGCGCCCGGCGCGCCCAACCGATGAGAACGCAATTCGTAAGCCCACGCGCGGCCACCGTTTTCACGTTCCAGTCGTCGTCCTCGGGCACGTGCAGGCCCGCAAGCGCCGCCCGGCCGTCCGCAAAACAGCCGAGACCGTTTAAGCTCCCATCCAGAAGCGTGGCGAGCCCACAGCCCGACTCGCGGATCGCCCAGTCGAGAAGCGGGTCGTGCGACCCAGCCAGGACAGGCGGGCGCTCGGGCGGTGCCTCGCTCCCGGCCCGCTCGATCCATTGGACGATCTCGGCGCTCGGGAACAGGAGCTTCCCGGTGATGCGGCGATGCGGGATCTCGCCGGCCGCCGCTAGGTCGTAGACCTTGCGCTCCTTGACGCGGATGAGATCCGCAACCTCCTTGGTCGTCAGGTAGGTCGGCCAGTCAGCTTCCATCTGTCGCTGCAAATCCCATGGTCTCATCGGTCCCCTTTCAGAATGCGGCGCAACGGGCACGCCTGCAAGCCGCCAACGATTTCAGCAAATGCTTCATGCGCCGGGCGCGGCAGCCGGACCAGTCACGTCAGATACTTTCCCGCTTCCTTGCGGGCGAACTGCTTCAGCCGCGATCCATGCGCCGCCAGAAAGGCGCGGGCGCGGTCGGGATCGTGCTTGGACAGCTCGCGCAGCCACCAGGCGATGGCCTTCTGGATGAACCATTCGCGGTCGTCGGCCATGCTCGCCGCCCATCCGAGGACACGGTCGCGGATCTGCAGATCCTCGGGCTTGGGGTGGTTCTGCTTGGTCCAGGGCAAGGTGATGACCAGCGCCGCGCGGCGGGTCCAGAAGCTGTCGGCCTTCGTCCAGCCTTCGACTGCGTCGATGCGGGCGGGATCGGCGACCAGCCGCCGCGCGCCGGCATCGCAGGCATGATCGGCGATGGCCCAGGCGTCGAAATCCGGCACCCAGGAGGCAATCAGGCGCCAGACGGGCTCGTCTTCCCTGATCCGCGCCTGCGTCAGAAGCTTCGCCGCCGCAACACGCGCCTCGTGGATATCGGTCTTCCAGAGCTGGTCGGCGAGCGCCACCCGCCCCGCCACGTCCATATCCGCCCGCCAACTCCGCGCGAGATCGGTCAGCACCGGCACGCGGATGCCGAGATATTCGCGCTTCGCCTTGTGGTAGGCTGCCGCTCCTGCCGCGCGGTCCGGATCGGCGAGCGCGCGCAGTTCCGCCAATGCGGCCTCCGGCGTCATTCCACCGTGACCGATTTTGCGAGGTTCCGCGGCTGGTCCACATCGGTGCCCTTCGCGACGGCGGCGTGATAGGCCAGAAGCTGCGCCGGAAGTGCGTAGAGGATCGGCGCCAGAAGCGCAGGGACATCGGGCAGCGTCAAAGTTTTCCAGGTACCCAGGCCGGCTTCTTCGGCCCCCTTCGGATCGGTGATCAGAATCACCTTGCCATGCCGCGCCATCACTTCCTGCATGTTCGACACTGTCTTGTCGAACAACGCATCGCGCGGCGCGAGCACGACCACGGGCACGTTCTTGTCGATGAGCGCAATGGGCCCGTGCTTAAGTTCGCCAGAGGCATAGCCCTCGGCATGGATGTAGCTGATCTCCTTCAACTTCAGCGCCCCTTCGAGCGCGAGCGGGAACATGGATCCGCGCCCGAGAAACAACACGTCCTGCGCCTCGGCCACGGCAGCTGCCATCACGGCGATCGACGGCTCCCGCCCGAGCGCTTGGTTCATCAGGCCCGGAAGCGCGGCGAGCGATTTCAGATGCGCGGCGAGGCTGTCGTCGTCGATCCGCCTCCGGGCGTGCCCCGCCTTGAGCGCGAGCAAGAGAAGCACAGCGAGCTGACAGGTGAAAGCCTTTGTCGAGGCCACGCCGACCTCCACCCCGGCGAGGATCGGAAGCGCGATATCGCTTTCCCGTGCGATGGAGGAACTCGGCACGTTCACGATGGAGACAATCTTCGATACCTTCCCCCTCGCGTAGCGGAGTGCAGCAAGCGTGTCGGCGGTCTCGCCCGACTGGCTGACGAACATCGCGTAGGAATTTTCGGGCATCGGCGGTTCGCGGTAGCGGAACTCGCTTGCGATATCCACTTCGCAGGGCAGTCCGGCGAGGCTCTCGAACCAATATTTCGCGGTCATGCAGGCATAGGAGGCTGTCCCGCAGGCAACGAGCGTGAGCCGGTCGAGAGCGCCAAACTCCAGATCTTCGGGCAAGTTGATCCGACCGCCGCCGCAATAGTACTTGATCGCATCGGCCAAAACGATCGGCTGCTCGGCGATCTCCTTGGCCATGAAGTGCTTGTAGCCGGCCTTCTCGATCCGCGTCGCGTCAAGCTGGATCTTCGACAGCTCGCGGTTGGCCCGGCGGTCACGCTCATCGTAGATTTCTGCGCCGGTGCGGGTGACGAAGGCGTAGTCGCCCTCGTCCAGATAGGTGATCCTGTCGGTCATGGGCGCGAGCGCAATGGCGTCGGAGCCCACGAACATCTCGCCGTCACCATGCCCGATCGCCAGCGGCGAGCCCTTGCGCGCGGCAATCATCAGGTCCTCCTCGCCATCGAAGAGGAACAAAAGCGCAAATGCGCCTTCCAACCGCTTGAGCGTCGCGCGAGCAGCGTCGCGGGGCGACAGACTCTCATCCATGAAGTGCCGGACGAGAAGCGCCACCGTCTCGGTATCCGTCTCGGTTTCGGCCGCAAGACCCTTTTCGGCGAGTTCCGCGCGCAGCTCGCGGAAGTTCTCGATGATGCCATTATGGACAACCGCGACAGGGCCCGAGCGGTGCGGATGGGCGTTCACGATCGTGGCGGCCCCGTGGGTCGCCCAGCGCGTGTGACCGATCCCGGCCTTGCCCGCAAGCGGTTCGTGCACCAGAAGGTCGGACAGATTGTGCAGCTTTCCCACCGCGCGACGGCGGTCCAGCTTTCCCGCGTTCACCGTCGCGATACCGGCAGAATCGTAGCCTCGGTATTCGAGCCGTTTCAGCGCTTCGACCAGAATGGGCGCTACCTCGTGATGGCCGAGAACTCCAACGATGCCGCACATTACTTTGCCTCTTTCTGCCGCCGCGACTTTTCGGCCCTTAACCTCTCGAACAGGCGCTTCGCCAACCCCGGCTTGTTCACTTGCTTCACACGTCCGAGTGCCAGTGCCTCGTCCGGCACGTCCTCGGTGATGACCGAACCGGAGGCCGTCAGCGCCCCTGCGCCGACCCTTACGGGCGCCACAAGCATGGTGTCAGAGCCGATGAAGGCGCGCGCGCCGATCTCGGTCCGGTGCTTCATCACTCCGTCGTAATTGCAGGTCACGGTGCCGGCGCCGATATTCGTGTGCTCGCCCACATGAGCGTCGCCCAGATAGGTCAGATGGCCGACCTTCACACCCTCGCCGAGGACCGCGTTCTTGATCTCAACGAAATTGCCGACATGCACGTCCTCGGCCAGTTCCGCGCCAGGCCGGAGGCGGGCGAAAGGGCCGACGGTCGCGCCGCGCGAAATGTGGCAACCCTCGAGGTGGCAGAAAGCGTGGATCTCGGCACCGGATTCTACCGTGACTCGCGGGCCAAAGACGACGCTCGGGCCAACGATGCTGTCGCGGCCTATGAATGTATCGAAAGCGAAGAAGACGGTTTCGGGCGCGATCAGCGTTACGCCATTCTCCAACGCCTCCGCGCGGGCGCGCGACTGAAAAAAGGCTTCGGCTTGGGCGAGTTGTGCGCGCGTGTCCACGCCGAGCGTCTCAGACTCGTCACAGGTCACAACCGCGGCTGAGCGACCACCGGCACGGGCGCTCGCGACGATGTCGGTCAAATAGTATTCGCCCGCCGCGTTGTCGTTTGAGAGATCGGATACCAGTTCCGCCAGAAGCGCCGAGTCGACGGCCATCAGCCCACCATTGCAAAGCGTCACTGAGCGCTCTTGCTCAGTAGCGTCCTTGAATTCTACAATGCGCTGCAGTTCGCTGCCGTTGGTGATCAGCCTGCCGTAGCGCCGGGGGTTCTGCGCCTGAAATCCCAGAACCGTGATATCAGCCGTCGAATCTGCCAGCGCCCGAAGTGTCTCGGCCCGGATGAGGGGCGTGTCGCCAAAAAGTACGAGTACTTTGCCGGCGAACCCTTCAAGCGCAGGCAATGCTTGGGCCACCGCATGACCGGTGCCGAGCTGTTCGGCCTGCTCGACCACGACAGCCGCTTCGTCGACTTCGCGCGCTGCCCGTTCGACCGCCTCGCGTTCGTGCCCGGTCACGACGATCATTCGCTCGGGCCCGAGCGTCGCGCCCGAGCGCATTGCGTGGGCTAGGACCGGGGCACCGGCCACCTTGTGCAACACCTTTGGCAGATCCGAATTCATCCGCGTCCCCTGTCCCGCGGCGAGAACGATTAGTGCTGTGGCCATGAATGGTGCTTTCCTTCGTCTCCGGCTCGTTTTAACCAAGGCCCTGATCGCCGCAAGAGGGCAAGCATCAAAACACCCTTCAAGAGGTTACAGGGCCGGAAAGACGCATGCGCACAGTGATTTTCGATCTGGACGGAACGCTCGCCGATACATCGGCCGATCTTATCGGCGCGGCGAATGAGTGCTTCCGCGATCTTGGCGCAGGCGACTTGCTCGACCCTCTCGCGGATGCGTTGACGGCTTTCCATGGCGGCCGCGCGATGTTGCGGCTCGGCTTTTCCCGGCTGGGAACGGGCAGTGAGGCCGAGGTCGACGCACAGTACCCCCGCCTTCTCGCCGCCTACGAGGCAGGAATAGACCGCCAGACAAGGCTCTATCCCGGTGTGGTGGAGGCGATGGAGGTGCTGCTGGCAGAGGGCTACGCAACAGGAATATGCACGAACAAGCCCGAGCGCCTGGCCGAACTCTTGCTGGCGCGTCTCGGCGTGCGGGGGCTGTTCGGCGCGGTGATCGGGGCAGATACTCTTCCGGTTCGCAAGCCTGATCCGGCGCCCTACCGGCTGTCAGTGGAACGCTCGGGCGGCCGCACGGACCGCTCGATGCTGGTGGGCGACACGGAAACCGACAGGCGCACCGCGGCGGCGGCGGGCGTGCCGGTCGCGCTCGTCACCTTCGGACCAGAGGGCCGGGGCGTATCCCGCCTGTCGCCCGACGCCTTGCTCGATGGGTTTGACGCCCTGCCAACTGTCGCCGCCCGGTTCCTGCCGGCCTGACCACGCCTCAGCGGAAAAACCGGTCGCAGCGCGGCAGATCCCGTTCGAATAGCCGAGCGACGTCCCGTTCCGACGCGCCCTCGAACAGACGCTCCGCCATCCGGTCCATCGCCTGGTTCTTTTGCGCGGGTGTCCCTGGCAATTCCTCCAGCAGCGTGATGATCGCGCCGGTCGTCATCATGTATTCCCCCGCGCCCAGCTCGCCCTCGCGGAGCCCTATCTCACCGACAATGGAGAGCATGACCGCGCATTTCAGTTTTTCGGCATCCGCACCCTGGTAGACGACCTTCTGGGCGCTGGCCGGCGTCGCAACGGCCACGAACAGGGCGGCGGCGATGGCTGTTGAAACCCTGTGCCTCATCTACGTCTCCTGGCTAGTCCGGAACTCGGCGCATTTCCTGCGTGCTTTGTCAACCAGCGGATGATTGACGCCGCGGCGCGCCAAGGCCAGTGTCGCCAGCATGGAGACATTCACCGGAAGCTTCACTCAGCAGGAACCGATCCCCGAAGCGTCGGTCGAAGCGGCTCTGCGCATTCTGCGCCATGGCCGCCTGCACCGCTATAACACGGTTCCGGGCGAAATTGCCGAGACCGCGCTTCTGGAAGAGGAGTTCGCGGCTTTCACCGGTGCGAAGTACTGCCTCGCCGTCGCCTCGGGCGGCTACGCGCTCGGCTGCGCGCTCCGGGCCCTCGGGATAGAGCCCGGCGACCGGGTTCTGACCAACGCCTTCACACTCGCCCCCGTGCCTGGTGCCATCGCGGCTCTCGGCGGCGTGCCGGTCTTCGTTGAAACGACCGAAGCGCTGACGATCGACTTTGACGATCTAGTGCGGAAGGCGCCCGATGCGAAGGCGCTGCTTCTCAGCCACATGCGCGGCCATATCTGCGACATGGACCGGCTGATGCAGGTCTGCGCCGCCGCCGGCCTTCCGGTGATCGAGGATTGCGCCCACACGATGGGCGCCGCCTGGCGCGGCACGCCGTCCGGGCGGCATGGGGTGATCGGCTGCTACTCGACCCAGACCTACAAGCACATGAATTCCGGCGAGGGCGGGCTTCTGGTCTCCGACGACGAGGGCCTGATGGCGCGCGCGATCGTGCTGTCGGGCAGCTACATGCTCTACGACCGCCACCGCGCCGCGCCGCCGCCCGAGGCATTCGAGGACGTGAAATACGCCACACCCAACGTCTCGGGACGGATGGACAACCTGCGCGCCGCGATCCTCAGGCCGCAGCTCGCCGACCTTCCGCGCCAATGCGCGCGCTGGAACGAGCTTTACCGGGTAGTCGAGACCGGGCTCGACGGCACGCCCGGACTGAATCTCATCCCGCGCCCGAAAGCGGAAAGCTACGTCGCCTCTTCCTTCCAGTTTCTGCTGCCCGACTGGCCGGAGGCGAAGATCCGCGCGCTGCTGACCCGCGCCGCCCGGCGTGGCGTGGAACTTAAATGGTTCGGCGCGCCCGAACCCCGAGGCTTTACCTCGCGCCACGACAGCTGGCGCTACGCGCCGCGCCAGGACCTGCCCGAAACCGACCGAATCCTCACCGGGCTGATCGACATGCGGCTGCCCCTCACCTTCACGCCGGACGATGCCGCACTCATCGCGCGCATCATCCGGGCAGAGGTCTCTGCCGTCTTCCAAGGCGAAGGCAAAGGGACCGAGGCCCTCCCCGCGGCGGACTGAGCGGCGAGGGCTTCCCCCTGGCAGCCATCGAACCTGTTCCGTTTCCCGGCCGGATCGACTATATGCTGTCGTTCGACTTTCAGGACCGGACCCAATGGCAGACGCGCCCCCCAACGCACCTATCACGCAGGACGTGATGACGATCCCCCGCAAGCTGACGGACGGCGGACGGGTGAATCTCGTCGGCATGACACGCGAAGCGCTGCGCAACGCGCTGATCGCCGCCGGCACGCCGGAGAAACAGGCGAAGATGCGCGTCGGCCAGATCTGGCAGTGGATCTACCACTGGGGCGTGCGCGACTTCGCCGCGATGACGAACCTCGCCAAGGACTACCGCGAGATGCTGGCCGAGCGGTTCGAGATCGCGTTGCCGGAAGTCGTGACACGGCAGGTGTCGGCGGACGGGACGCGGAAATACCTTCTGAAGATCGCGGGCGGGCACGAAGTCGAGACCGTCTATATCCCCGAGGAGAACCGGGGCACGCTCTGCATCTCGTCCCAGGTCGGCTGCACGCTGACCTGTTCCTTCTGCCATACCGGCACGCAGAAGCTGGTGCGCAACCTGACGGCGGCAGAGATTGTCGGGCAGGTGATGGTCGCGCGCGACGACCTCGGCGAATGGCCCGAACAGGGCGCGCCTAAGAATGAGACGCGGCTGGTCTCCAACGTCGTCCTGATGGGGATGGGAGAGCCCCTGTACAACTTCGAGAACGTCCGCGACGCCATGAAGATCGTGATGGACGGCGAGGGGCTGACGCTGTCGCGCCGCCGGATCACGCTCTCGACCTCGGGCGTCGTGCCCGAAATCGCGAAAACGGCCGAAGAAATCGGCTGCCTTCTCGCGGTTAGCTTTCACGCGACGACGGATGAGGTCCGCGACAGGCTCGTCCCGATCAACAAGCGCTGGAACATCGAGACGCTTTTGAATGCGCTTCGCGACTACCCACGCCTCTCGAACTCGGAACGAATCACTTTCGAATACGTGATGCTGAAAGGCGTGAACGACAGCGACGAGGATGCGAAACGACTGGTGAAGCTCATCGCCGGCATCCCGGCAAAGATCAACCTCATCCCGTTCAACGAATGGCCTGGCAGCCCCTACGAGCGTTCGGACTGGGAGCGGATCGAGGCCTTCGCCGACATCATCTACAAGGCGGGCTACGCCTCGCCCATCCGAACCCCGCGCGGCGAGGACATCATGGCCGCTTGCGGTCAGCTCAAATCGGCGACCGAACGGGCCCGGAAAAGCCGGGCCGAAATCGCGGCCGAAGCCGGAATTTCCCGCGTTTGACGCTGAAATAGGGTCTGCACAAAGGTTCAGCCGACCGCGATACGCGGCCGGCCCTGCGCCGTCACCCGCAGCCGCGCCTCGATGAACATCGGCTGACCTTCGATCTCGATCTCGGTCAGCTCCCGCTCGGTCGAAATCCGCATCTTCTCGACCCCGGCGAGGCGGGCTCGCGTGCTCGCCTCTTCCGTCAGCGTCACCTCAAGCGCGGCAATTGCGGTATCGCGGTCGATGAAACGCTTCGGACCTTCAGGCAGATGCGCAGAGAACAGGCCAGGGCCAGGACTCGTCACGATGCCCTCCGCATGCATTGCGATCTGCCCGACCACCGCGCCGATGGCGTTGGCGACGCCCGCATGTTCGGGCAGCACCATTCGCGTGCCCAAACGTTCGCCGACAGCGCCGTAATAGGAGGGCGCCGAGGCGCCGAGGCCGATGACCGGCACGCCAAGCCGCGCCTCGATGCGGATGACGCCGGAATGGCGGTCGAGACCCGCGCGCGTCAGCGAGTGCCGCGCAAGCGTCTCGGGCGCTTCGCCCCAGTCTCGGCTGTCCTCGGAGAAGGCGGCTTCGAGCAGGCAATCGACGGTCTGCGCGGTCAGCTGGTCGATGATCGACTCGGCCAGCGCCTCGGGCCCCGCCGCGATCCGGTCGCCGCGCCCGTTCCGGCGGCGGGCGAAGAGCGTCACCGCCTTGCGTGCCGCCGTCGCGTCCCAGCTGTCGAGACGATTGAGCACATGCGAAGCATCCGATGGCGTGACGCCCGAAAGCATCACATGCCCGCGCGCCACGAGCCGGGTGAGCGCGGGCAGTTCGAGCCGGGTGCGAACGCAGTCCGCAAGCCGCGCCGGGCCGGCAATGAGGCGTTCGACGACCGCCCCTTCGCGGCCCGTCAGCCCCTCGGGCGGCAGGCCGCGCCACATCGGGAGCGCGAACCGCCCGTCATGCTCGCCGACCGCGTCCTGGGAGAGCCACGCGTCGAGCGCGCCGTGCACGAGGTCGGGATAGTCGCGCGCGGCGAGCGCGACGGGCACGAGCCGGCGCGGGCCGAGACGGAAACCGGTCGTCAGGCCCTCCAAAAGATGCACCTCGCTGTCGCCGCCGAGCCCGGTCGTGCGCATCGCGACCGCCTCGACCATCGTGCGGAACGCGCCCACCCGCGCGCCCAGCGGGTCGATCGCGGGCTTGCCGTCCTTCAGAAGGCAGATATCGGTCGTGGTGCCGCCGATATCGGAGACGAGCGCGTCGGTCTCGCCCGTCAGCCAACTCGCCCCGGCGATGGAAGCGGCGGGGCCGGAGAGGATCGTCTCGATCGGGCGGTCGCGCGCCAGTTCGGCCGAGACGAGCGCCCCGTCGCCCCGCACGACCATCAGGGGCGCGTCGATGCCCAAGGCCTCCATATGCGCCTCGCAGGCGGCGATGAGCCGGTCGATCATGCCGATGAGGCGCGCGTTCAGCACCGCGGTCAGCGCGCGGCGGGGGCCGTTCAGCCCGGCGGAAAGCTCGTTCGAGCACGTGACGGGCTTGCCCGTTCTCGCGCGGATCAGGTCGCGTGCGGCATGTTCGTGCGCGGCGTTCCGGGTGGCGAAGCTGGAGGCCACGGCAAAGCCGGTGATGTCGGGGCCGAGCGCGGTGATTTCAGTCTCTAACCTGGCCAGATCGAGCGGCGTGACCTCCGCCCCGCCGTGATTGTGCCCCCCGGCGAGACGGATCACCGGGTCGCCCTTCAGCGCCTCGGTCAGCCCGGCGCGGCCCAGTTCCGCCTCCTCGAAGCCGATGAAGATCAGCGCGACGCGGCCGCCCTGGCCCTCGACGAGCGCATTCGTCGCGAGCGTCGTAGAGAGCGAGACCATCGCGACCTCGCCCGCCGCGACCCCGGCCTTCGCGATCGCCGCGTCGATGGCGCGGCCGACGCCCGGCGCCAGGTCGGGCCGGGTGGTCAGCGACTTCGCCGAGGCGACGACGCGGTCCTCGCCCTCGTCGAGGATCACGGCGTCGGTATATGTGCCGCCCGTGTCGACACCGAGAAGATAGGCCATGTTTCCTGTCCCTGTTCGCGCGTCTCAGCGGGCGTCGTGCAAGATGCGTTCCGCGCCCAGCCAGCCGACGAGAATGCTGGGCGCATTGGTATTGCCGCCGATCAGCGTTGGAAAGACCGAAGCGTCGCAGACTCTGAGGCCTTCGACGCCGCGTACCTTCAGATTCGGGTCCACGGCCGATGCTGCGGGGTCGCTGCCCATCCTGACCGTGCAGGACGGGTGAAAGACCGTGCCCGACCGGGCGCGGATATCGGCGATCAGATCCTCGTCGCCCTGGACCTCTGGCCCGGGGCGCAGTTCCTCGGCGATGAGCGCGCGCATCGGCTCCTGCGCCGCAATCCGACGGAGATGTTTCACCGCCGTCAGCATCTCTTCGACGTCATGGTTGGTGGAAAACGCGTTGACCACGATCCTCGGCGCCGCGAAGGGATCGGCCGAATTCAGCGTAATCTCGCCCCGGCTGGTCGGGCGGCAGTTCGAAAGTCCGATGGAGAGGCCCGGGAACGGGTCAGGCGTCAACAGCGGCCGCTCGCCCTCGCGCGGGATGAGCGTCGAGAACGCCTGGAAATAAAGCTGCATGTTCGGGCGGGCGAGGTCCGGCGAGGTGCGGAAGAACCCGCCCGCATGGTTGATCGACTTCGCGAGCGGCCCCTTGCCGCCCATGAAGTAGCGCATGCCCGCGAAAAGCTTGCCCCACCACGGCCGCAGGACGTCGTTGTAGGTCGGCACATTCATGCGCCAGGTGTAGTTGATCCCCTGGTGGTCGGTCAGGTTCTGTCCGACGTAGGGGCTATCCGCGACGACGTCGATGCCGTTGTCCTTGAGATGCGCGGCAGCGCCAATGCCCGACAGCATCAGAAGCTGCGGCGAGTTGATCGCGCCGCCGGAGAGAATGATCTCGGACTCGGCTCTAACCTGCCGCAAAACGCCGTTCTGGCGGTATTCCACGCCGACCGCCCGGCGCCCCTCGAAAAGAATCCGCGTGACATGGGCGTGGGTCTCGACCCGGACATTGGCCCGCTTCATCGCCGGGCGCAGGAAGGCCCTAGCGGCGGAGTTGCGTCGCGCGCCTCGGATCGTCATCTGGTAGATGCCGACGCCGTCCTGCTCCGCGCCGTTGAAATCCGCATTGCGCTTCAGGCCCGTGGCCTCGGCGGAGCCGATGAAGCTTTCGCAAAGCGGGTGCAGGTCCCGGAGGTTGGCCGAGACGAAGAGAGGGCCGCCCGTGCCGCGCACTTCGTCGCCCCCTGCCTCGTTGTCCTCGATCGCTCGGTAGGCCGCCCGCGCCGCGTCCCAGCCCCAGCCGGACCCGGCCTCGGCCGCCCAGTCGTCGTAATCGCTCCGGTGGCCGCGGATCCAGACCATCGCGTTGATGGAACTCGATCCGCCGAGGATCTTGCCACGGGGCCAGAAATCGCGGTTCCCGGCCAGGCCGGGATCGGGCTCCGTCCGATAGTTCCAGTTCACCGCGGGATCGAAGAAGAGCTTGCCGTAGCCCAAAGGCAGATGGACGTAGAAGCGCCGGTCGGAGCCGCCGGCTTCGAGCACCAGAATCCGGTGGCGGCCGCTCGCCGACAGCCGCTCGGCCAGAACGCAGCCCGCCGAGCCTGCGCCCACGATGATGTAGTCGTAACCTGCCCCGTCCACGGCCTTCCCCTGCCTGCGCCCCGCCGTGATGCCAAGCGCGCACCGCCGCGTCAGCCCGTAACGCGACGGAACGGTGTCGTTTCGGGACTATTCGAGCCGGGCGGGGAAGCCCGGGGCGCGGAGGTCGGTGTCGAGCAGGTCCTCCAGAAGCTTCGCAATCATCGGCGACTGCGCCTCGCCGCCATAGGCCGCCTTCGCGGCGACATAGGTCTGGTTCGTCATCGAGGCGAGGTCCAAGGGCACGCCGAATTCCCTGCCGAAGCCCAGCGCGAAGCCGAGATCCTTCAGCGCGAGGTCGATGTTGAAGGCGACGTCGTAGGAGCCGTTCAGGATAAGCGCGCCTTCGGTTTCATGCACGAAGGAGTTGCCCGAAGAGGCCGCGATCGCGTGCCAGGCTTGCGCGAGGTCGAGCCCGCCGCGCTTGGCGAGCATCAGCGCCTCGCCGCAGGCCTTGAGATGGATGAAGGCGAGCATGTTGGTGATGACCTTGATGATCGCCGACGCGCCCAAGGGCCCCATGTGGAAGATCCGGTCGCCCATCGCCTCGAAAGCCTTCCAGTGTAGCTCGACGAGGTCCTTGTCGCCGCCGGGCAGCATCGTGATCCTGCCCTGCGCCGCCAGATGAACGCCGCCTGTGACCGGCAATTCCAGCATCCGGACGCCCTGCTCCCGGGCGACCGCCGCCAGCGCCAGGACGTCATCCCGGCCGAGCGTCGACATCTCGATCCATGTCGCGCCGGGCTTCATCGCCGGCAGGATCTGGCGCAGCACTCTTTCGGAGACGGCGGGCGACGGCAGGCAGGTGATCACGTGATCCACCTGCTCCGCCAGACCCTCGACGCTCTCCGCCCAGGTCGCGCCCGCGGCGACGAACCGGTCGGCGAGGCCCTTGTTGAGGTCGTGGACCGTGACGCCGAACCCCGCTTTCAGAAGGCAGGCCGCGCAGTTCGCGCCGAGATTGCCTAGCCCGATATATCCGTAATGCACGCTGCCCCTCCCGAAAACAGTCTCTCTTTCAGCGGAAATAGATGTTGTAGTCCTTCCGGATCGCCGCATCGAGCTGCGGGTCGACCTGCAGTCCCGCCTTCGCGAGGATCTCGTTCTTGCGCTTGATCGCCTTGTCGATCAGGATTGGCCGCTCTGCCTCCACCCATTCCTTCGGACTCATCCGGTTGCCGAGTGTCGGGTAAACATATTCGGTCTGCATCAGCGACAAGGTCTGATCCGACCCGAGGTAATGGCCGGGCCCGCCGAGGCAGACCTGCTTCATCGCCTCGATCGAGGTCGAATCCTCGGTCACGTCGATGCCCCGCACGCAACGCAGGACCTGCCCGAGGATGTCGTCGCCAAGGACCAGTGACTCCAGGCAGAAGCCCAGAAGCGAGGCATGCATTCCGACCGATTCGTAGACCATGTTGAGGCCCGAAAGCCCGGCCAGCACGTTCGTGATGCCCTGTTCCCAGCCCGCCTGCATGTCCGGCAGCTTGCTGTCGCTGATCCCCGCAGCCGCGCCGCCCGGCAGGTTGTAGAATCGGTGCATCTGCGCGCAGCCCGCCGTCAGCAGCGCCTGCTCGGCCGATCCGCCCGACATCGCCCCGGTCCTGAGATCCGAGACGAAGGGCCAGGTGCCGAAAACCGCCGGATGGCCGGGCTTCATCGCGTTCACGTAGACCACGCCGGCCAGGCACTCCGCCACCGCCTGCACGATGGCGAGCGCGATCGGCGCCGGAGCCGTCGCGCCCGCCTGTCCGGCCGAGAGCAGCAGCACGGGCATGCCCGCCCGGATGCAGTGCTCCATCGTGACGCAGCTTTCCTCGGCGAACTTCATCGGCGGCACGACGAAGCAGTTGGAATTCGAGATGAACGGCCGTGCCCGCCATGCTTCTTCCCCGCCCGCGAGGCGATGAATCAGGTCCATGCAGGGCTGGACGTGCGACGGGTCGGAGAACGACGTGCCGATATGCTTGGTCGTCGCGGAGACGCAGGCATAAATCGTGTTGAGGTCCATCTCGAGATTGTCGAGCACGTCGCGTGCGACCATCGCCCGCTGGAAGAAGTGCACGTTGTCGAGATGATGGGTGATCCGCGCCGCGTCATGGAGATCCTGCGCGGTGGAATCGCGATAGGTGTTGGTTTCCAGATCGACGACATGGACCGCGGCGCCCGCCGTGCCGAAATGCACATTCGTGCCGGTCAGATGCAGATCGTGCTTCGAATCGCGACCATGAAGCGTGAGGTCTCGCGCCGCCACCGCCAGCATGTCCTCGACCAAAGCACGTGGAAATCGCAGCCGCCCGTCATCGCCCAGCACCGCGCCCGCCCCGGTCATGATCTCGACACCCGACTCCGGCGCCTGGCTCAGCCCGATCACCTCCAGCGCCTCAAGCGCGGCGGCGTGGATCTTGGCCATTCCGGCCTCAGTCAGCGCTTTGTACTGGCCGCCCGGAAGACCGGCGCGGACCGGCCGAATATGCTCGGCCAGCGGTGCCGCCCGCATCGCCCTCCGCGCCTCTCGCCCTCCTGCCCGTGCCGCCCGTTTCGGCTCGCAACTCGTCGCTTCATCCGACATCGCCGTTTCTCCCTGAAAGCTTCCAGCCTTCTGACATTGGCAATTACTCTCCGGGGGCAGATAGCCCCCGGGTCCGTCACATCCGAACGCGTTCCGATTTCGGGTCATACATGGGCTGAAGCGAGGCTTCCGCCGCCACCCGCCGCCCCGCGACCTCGACCTCGTAGACCGAGCCAAGCACCTCCGCCGCGCTTTCGCCTCTGCATGGCACGTATCCCATACCGATCGCCGCGCCGAGGTGATGGCCATATGCGCCCGAAGACAGATAGCTCACGATCTTGCCGTCGCGGATCAGCGGCTCGTTGTGATAGACCATGACTTCGGGATCGGAGAGCCGGAATTGCAGCATCCGCTTCTCCAGCCCCGCCTCTTTCTTTCGCATTACCGCGTCGCGACCAATGAAATCGGCCTTCTGCAGCTTTACCGCGAAGCCGAGCCCTGCCTCCAGCACGTGATCTTCGCAGGTGATGTCATGGCCGAAATGGCGGAACGCCTTCTCGATCCGGCAGCTGTCCATCATGTGCATGCCGCAAAGGGTCAGACCCAACTCCTGCCCCGCCTCCCAGAGCGTCTCGAAGACGTGGCCGGCCATGTCGGATGACACGTAGACCTCCCACCCCAGCTCACCCACATAGGAGACGCGATGCACCCGGGCCAGCCCCATGCCGATCTCGATCTCCTGTGCGGTGCCGAAAGGGTTCACGTCGTTCGAGAATTCGTTGGGGCTGACCTTCTGCATCAGTGTCCGCGCGTTCGGCCCCATCACGGCCAGGACGCCCTCGCCCGCCGTCACGTCGGTGACGACCACGTTGAACTCGCCGGCATGCCGCTGCATCCAGACCTGATCCCTGGGCCGCGTCACGGCCGGGGTCACCACGAGATAGGCGGTCTCCGACAGCCGCGTCACGGTGACGTCGGCTTCGATCCCGCCGGTCGAGTTCAGGAACTGGGTATAAACGATCTTGCCTGCGGGCACCGACATGTCGGCGCCGCATACGTGGTTCAGGAAGGTCTCGGCATCCCGCCCCTCGACCCTGATCTTGCCGAAAGAAGACATGTCGTACATACCGACATTTTCGCGGACCGCCTTGTGCTCCGCCGCCTGGTTGGCGAACCAGTTCTGCGGCCCCCAGCTGTACTGGTATTCCCGCTCCTGGCCATCGCTCGCGAACCAGTTCGCCCGCTCCCAGCCGCCGATCTCGCCGAAGACCGCGCCCTGCGCTTCCAGCTGCGCATGGAACGGTGTCCGCCGCACGCCGCGCGCCGTGGCTTTCTGGCGGTATGGGAAATGGTCGGCATAGAGGAGCCCTAGCGTCTCCTTCGAGCGCTCGAAGAGGTAATGCCGGTTGCCCTGGAACGGCTGGTTCCGCCCGACATCCACATCGCCCAGATCGAACGGCTTCTCGCCCGTCTCCATCCACTCCGCCAGCGCCATGCCGGCGCCGCCTGCCGACTGGATGCCGATCGAGTTGAACCCCGCCGCGACCCAGAAATTGTCGACCTCGAGCGACTGACCGAGATTGTAGGCATCGTCCGGCGTGAAGCTCTCCGGCCCATTGAAGAAGGTGTGGATCCCCGCCTCGGCCAGCATCGGCAGCCGGTTCACCGCGCGTTCAAGGATCGGCTCGAAATGGTCGAAATCTTCCGGAAGCTGGTCGAACGAGAAATCCTCCGGGATGCCATTCATCCCCCAGGGCTTCGCGTTCGGCTCGAACGCGCCCAAGAGGTACTTGCCCGCATCCTCCTTGTAATAGGCGCATTCGTCGGGCACCCGCAGCACCGGCATCTGGGTCAGCCCCTTGATCGGCTCGGTCACGATGTAGAAATGCTCGCAGGCATGAAGCGGCACGTTGACGCCCGCCATGCGGCCGACCTCGCGGCCCCACATCCCGGCACAGTTGACGACATGCTCGGCCTGGATCTCGCCCCGCTCGCCGCCCTGCTCCCAGGACACGGACGTTGCCCGCCGCCCCTCGACGGCGACGCCTGTAACCTTCACGCCCTCCGCAATGACCGCGCCGCGCGCCCGCGCGCCCTTGGCCAAGGCCAGCGCGATGTTCGCCGGGTCGCCCTGCCCGTCGGTGGGCAGCCAGACCCCGGCCTTCACGCCCTCGATATTCAGATGCGGATACCGCTCCTTGACCTCGGCGGGCGAGATCTCCTCGACCGGCACGCCAAAGGCGCGCGCCATCGACGCGCCGCGATAGAGCTCCTCCTTCCGCGCCTCGGTCAGCGCGACCGAGATCGAGCCGACCTGGCGCATGCCGGTCGCGAGCCCCGTCTCCTCCTCAAGCCCGCGATAGAGGTCCGCGGAATATTTCGCGAGCCGCGTCATGTTAGCCGAGGCGCGCAACTGACCGATCAGCCCCGCCGCATGCCAGGTCGTGCCGCAGGTCAGCTGCTTGCGCTCCAAGAGCACGACGTCGGTCCAGCCGGTCTTGGTAAGATGATAGGCGACCGAGCAGCCCATCACGCCGCCGCCGATGATCACGCATCTCGCTTTTTTAGGCAGGTTCGTCACTTTTCTGACCCTTCATCTTGCCGCAAATTTACTGGGAGTCTGGGGGCAGCGCCCCCGGCCTTCCCATCTCAAGCGCGCAATCTCTCATTCTTGGGATCCCAGAGCGGCTGGTCCTCCTGCACCACCGCGCGGTGACGCTCGCCGTAGATTTCGACTTCGATCTGCTGCCCCGGCACCGCCAGATCGCTCCTCAGCATCCCGAGCGCGATCGACTTGCCGACGCGGTAGCCCCAGCCGCTCGATGTGGTTTCGCCAACGACCTCGCCATTCTGCCAGAGCGTCGACATGTAGGGCGCATCCGCCTCGCCCGCCTCGACGGTCAGCGTGACGAAGCGCTTCTTCACGCCCCGCTGCTTCTCGGCCAGAAGCGCCGCCTTGCCGGGGAAGTCCTTGGGCTTGTCGAACTTGATGAACCGGTCGAGCCCGCCTTCCAGGAGGCTGTAATCGGTCGACAGATCGCCCTTCCACGCGCGATACCCCTTCTCGAGTCTGAGCGAGTTCAGCGCCCACATCCCGAAGGGCTTCGCGCCCGCCCCGGTGACCGCGTCCCAGATCGCGGGCGCGCTTTCCGGCGCGCAATGGATTTCCCAGCCGAGTTCGCCCGCGAAGGACACCCGGACCAGTGCGCAGTCCTCGCCCGCGACCCGGCCCTCGAAGCTGACCGAGAGCCACGGTAGCGAGAGGTCGTGATCGGTGAGCGGGGCGAGGATCTCGCGCGATTTCGGACCCGTCACCAGAAGGCACTCCACCTTGTCGGAATGATCGGTGATCGTGATCCCCTCGGGCGCCTGCCGCGACAGGATCTCGGCGTCATGCCATTGCGCGACGGCGGCGGTGATCAGCCCGACCTCCTCGTCCGAATGCACCATCACCGACATCTCGGTCAGGATCCGGCCGCGCGCGTCGGGGAAATAGACGAGTCCGATCCGCCCCGGCCGGGGCAAGGCCGAGGCCGCCAGACCGTCCACGAAGTCCTTCGCGCCGGGCCCTTCGACCTTGATCCGCGTGAAGCCGGTGATCGGCAGGATGCCGCAGCCGTCGCGCACCGCGAGCGCCTCTTCGCGGATACGGGCCTCCCATGGCCCCGCGCGGTTCCACGTCTGAGTCGCTTCCTCGGACGTATCGTCGCCTGGCTTTGCGAACCAGTTCGCCCGTTCCCAGCCGTTATAGGCGCCGAAGACCGCGCCCGTCTCCTTCAGCCGGCCGTGCAGCGGCGACAGTTTCTTGTCCCGCCCTGCAGGCCAGGTGTGCCAGGGGAAATGCATCGCGTATTCGTGGCCGTAGGTCTCCATTCCCTTGGCGATGCAGTAGTCGCGGTCGGTGTAGTCGGTGTAGCGGCGCGGATCGACCGCCCACATGTCCCATTCGGTCGCGCCTTCGGTGATCCATTCCGCCATCACCTTGCCCGCGCCGCCGGACTGGGCGATGCCGAAGGTGAAGACGCAGGCCTCGAACGCGTTCGGCACGCCCGGCATCGGGCCGATCAGCGGCAGCCCGTCCGGCGCGTAGGGGATCGGACCGTTGATGACGCGGCTGATGCCCGACGCGCCCAGAAGCGGCACGCGCGCCATCGCGTCCTCGATGTACCATTCCAGCCGGTCGAGATCGTCCGGGTAGAGCTGGAAGCTGAAATCCTCCGGCATCGGGTCGTCGGGCGTCACCCAGTGGGCCTTGCAGTTCCGCTCGTAGGGGCCGAGGTTGAAGCCGGTCTTCTCCTGCCGGAGATAGTAGGATGAGTCCACGTCGCGCAGGAGCGGCAGCTTGCGGCCATGCTCCTTCGACCAGGCTTCGAGCTCGGCCACCGGCTCGGACAGCATGTACTGGTGGCTCATCACCATCATCGGCACGGTCCGCCCGCCAAAAGGCTTGAACCACTCGCCGACCTTCTGGACGTAGTAGCCGGCGGCATTGACTACGTATTCCGCCCGGATAGAGCCTTTTTCCGTGTGAATAATCCATTCGCCGTTTTCGCGGGAAACTCCGGTCGCGGGGGTGAAGCGGAGGATCGTCGCGCCCAGGTCGCGCGCGCCCTTGGCGAGCGCCTGGGTGAGCTGAGCGGGGTCGATGTCGCCGTCGGTCGGGTCGTAGAGCGCACCCTTGAGGTCGTGAAGTTCGATGAACGGATACTTGTCCTTGATCTCGTTCACGCCAAGCATCTCGATGTCGATGCCTTGATAGCGGCCCATGCCTCTGGCGCGCTCGAATTCCTGCATCCGCTCCTTGGAATGCGCGAGCCGGATCGAGCCGGTGACATGGTAGTTCATCGGATAGTCGACCGCCTCGCCGAGCCCCCGATACAGTTCGGTCGAATAGCGCTGCATGTTCATTATCGACCACGAGGTCGAGAAGGTCGGAACGTTGCCCGCTGCGTGCCAGGTAGATCCTGCGGTTAGTTCGTTCTTTTCGAGTAAAACGCATTCCGTCCATCCCGCTTTGGCAAGGTGATAGAGTACCGAGACGCCCACCGCGCCGCCCCCGATGATCACCACCCGCGCTGTCGTCGGAAAATCGGCCATGACATCCTCCCTCGAACTTGCGCGCGGAGTATTCCCCGGCATTGGCCGACTTTCAATTCGCCAGATCGCGTATTATTAATCGGAAAACCCGATTAGAGAGCCGACATGTCCGATCTGCTGTTCGACCGTAGGCAATCCGTTCTGGCGGTGATCGACGTACAGGCGCGCTTTCTCGACAAACTGCCCCCGCAACAGCGCGAGCCGCTGGTTGGACGCATCGCGTGGCTGATTGGGGTTGCCCGCCATCTCTCCGTTCCGGTCGTCGCGATGGCAGAGGACGTCGAGCAAAACGGACCGCCAGTCGGGGAAGTCACGGATGCACTTCCGCCCGAAACGCGGGTTTTCGACAAACGGGTGTTCGGACTTGCCGGTCAGGGCGACATTCTGGACGCAGTCCGCGCCAGCGGGCGAACCGAGGCCGTGTTGCTGGGGCTTGAGACCGATGTTTGCGTCTCTCAATCCGCCCTCGGTCTTCTGGCCGCTGGTTATCGGGTGGTCGCCGTATCCGACGCGACAGCGTCTCCGGGCGAACATCATGCGGCGGGACTCGCACGAATGAAGCAGGCAGGCGTCACGATCACAACCGTGAAAGGCATCTTTTACGAGTGGGCCCGAGATCTGGAAACGCTCGGACACACACGAAGCGCGATGGGTGCCATACTTCCAGCCGGGCTGACACTCTGATGCAGATCGAGCTCATCGAAACCTTCCTTGATCTCTGCGACTCGCGCAGTTTCAACCGGACCGCCGACCGGCTCGGCGTGACCCAGTCCACCGTCTCCGGCCGCGTCCGCGCGCTAGAACGCGCGCTCGGCCATCGGCTGTTCACCCGGTCGCGTTCGGGCACGGAGCTCACCACTGAGGGCCTGCGGTTCGCACCCCATGCGCGCGGTCTTCTCCATGGCTGGTCTGAGGCCCGCAACGCCGTGCGTGATCCCGGTTCGGGCGCGGCCACGATGCACATCGGCATCCAGCATGACCTGGTGAACATTCATTTCAGCGAGCTGATCCGCGATTTCCGCGCCGCGCTGCCGGACACTTCGTTCTTCTTTGAGGCTGACTACTCGGTGCAGATGTGCTTGGACCTGACGACCGGAAAGGAGGATTTCGCGATCCTCTTTGCTCCTCGATATCATCCTGACCTCCACTTCCAGACGCTGGGAGAGATTACCTATCTCATGGTATCGACCGAAACCGACCGCCTGTCCGACGTCCGACGCGAGAGCTACATTCTTCCGCATTTCTCCGACGCATTGATTCAGATCCACGCGGCGCTCCACCCAAGGCTGACCGGGGCGAGCCTTTCGATCGGCCAGAACGCGGCGATGGTAGAACTTGTCAGCACCCTCGGCGGGACGGCCTACGTTCTGCGCAACTCGGCCGAGGAACTCGTGCGCGCCGGGTCCTGCCGCTTGGTGGCCGACGCGCCGCCGATTCCGCAGCCGATCTACGCGGGCATTCACATCCGCCATCGGCACCGCTCCGCCCACAGACGGCTGCTCAGCATTCTCAGCGCGCGATTCGGTCCTGGGGAGCGCTCGCTGGCGCGACGGCGGGTGGGTTAAGACAAGGCTCTATTCTGCCCGAATATTCCCGTATCCGGGATGTTCCTCCAACTCAACAACCGGCCCATCCGCCTCGACGGCGTCGGCATCGTCATGCGTCACCAGAAGGGCGGGGATGTTTCGGTCCCGGATGTGACTGAAGACGAACTGCCGCAGATCCGAGCGCAGCGCGGGATCAAGCTTCGAGAAGGGCTCGTCGAGCAGAAGCGCGCAGGGCTCGGCGAGCAGCGTCCGCATCAACGCCGCGCGGGCGCGCTGACCGCCCGAGAGCGTGGCGGGATCGCGGTCCGCGAATCCGGCGAGGCCGGCCTGTTCCAGCGCGGCGGCCACGGCGGCCCGGCGCGCGGTGCGTCCCCGGACCTCGTGCGCGAGGCCGAAGGCGAGGTTGTCACCCACCGATAGGTGCGGGAATAATGCGGCGTCCTGGAACAGAACGCCGATCCGTCTGCGCTCGGCGGGAAGATGAGTGACGTCCCGATCGTCGAGAAGGACTTTACCGGTCGCCCCGAAACCGCGCGGAAGATGGCCGCCGACAACGTCCAACAATGTCGACTTGCCGATGCCGGACGGGCCGACAACTGTCGCGATCACCCCTCTCGGAACGCGCAGCGTGAGGGGCGGGAATAGCGGGGTTTCGTCGTTTTCCGCATGAATAGAGACGCTTTGAAGCTCCAATCCCCTCATGAAACCGCCCCCGAAAGTTGCCGACTATTGCGGTGGAGAAACGCCGGGACGGCGAGTGCCGCGAGGTAGGCCGCGAACGGCAAAGCCGCCTGCAACACCGCGTAGACGCCGGTCACGCGGCGATCTGATCCCGATGACAGCGTGACCGCTTCGGTCGTCAAGGTGGCGACCCGCCCGGCCCCGAGAAACAGTGTCGGCAGATACTGCGCGACCGAGACGGCGAAACCGATCGCCGCCGCAGTCATCACCGGTCGCAGCAACACCGGAATCTTTACCGCGAACAGTCGGCGGACCGGGCCGGCCCCGAGCGCTGCCGCCGCGCGCGGCAGTCGGGGATCGAGCGACCGCCACGGATCGGAGAGCGCGATCATCACGTAGGGAAAGACAAATAGCGCTTGCCCCCAAATCACCGCGCCAAGCCCGGCCGGCAAGCCCGCGCGCAAGAAAGTGACGTGAAGTCCGTAGAGGAAGGCGATTTGAGGCACGAGAAGCGGCAAATAGATCAGCGCCTCGGCCCAGCGCGCACGCGGCATCCGGGCGCGATCCTCGCCCTCGAGCCACGCGATAGCCAACGCGACCGACAGGAGGGTCGCCGATGCACCGATCACCACCGTCGTCCCGAACGCCATGCCCCAGCCCGCGCCGGGCCGCATCCAGGCCTTCATGCTCCAGCTCTCGGGAAGCGCGGCGGGGAACGACCAGCGCCAGGCCAGAGACCAGACGAGCAGCGACAGAAGCGCCGCCGCCCCGATCGCCAGAAGCCCCGCCGCGAGAGCGCCCGCGGCGACAAGTCCGGGTTCCGCAGGCACGCCGCGCCCGCCCCGGCGCAGCCATAAGAGTCCGATCCGCACGCCCAGACGCTCGGCGATCCACCACGCGGCGATCCCGGCCAGCACAATTGCGGTTTGCAGTAGCGCCGCCGCCGAGGCCGGAAGGATCAGGGTCGTGTCGGCGGCGAGAAACCACCGCGTGACCGCTACCGCGAGAACCGGGGGATTGGACGGGCCGAGGATTATCGCCATGTCAACGACCGATAGCGAGAACGCAAGCACGACGTAGACCGGCAGCCGGATGAGCGGATAGAGCTGCGGCATGATAACCTTGATCCAGATGATCCCGCGCCCGTAGCCCAGCGCCTGGCCCTGTGCGATGTGTCGCCTGACCGGAAGCTGCGTGAGCCCCGCAAGGATCACCAGAAGGAAGAACGGCACCTCCTTGATGGCGAGCCCAAGGATCAGCGCGAGCCCCATCGGGTCGTTCACGGTCGCAAGGTCGGGCGGCAGGTCCCAACCCGTTGCCCAGGGGCTCAGGATGCGCGCGATCCAGCCTGAGGGCGCCATGACGAACGCAAGCCCGATCGCCATCGCGGCATGTGGCGTGGCCAGGAACGGCGATAGAAGCCGCCCGCCGGTCACCGGCCCGAACCGGTCATGCAGCGTGGCGGCAAAACCGATGGCCAAAACCAGTGACAAAAGCGTCGCGGCAAAGCCGGTCCAGACCGTCAAAGAAAGGCTCGTCGCGAAACCCGGCAACGCGAATAGCCGCCTCCAGGGATCGAGCGACAGCGTCTCGGCTCCGATCGCGGGGAGAATTCCGAAGGCCGCCCGCGTGGTCTCGGCCAAACCCGCGAGGATCGGCAGGACGAGCCCGGTTACCACGAGGCACAGCACTGTCAGGCGAAGAAGGCGGCCCTCGGGCGACGTCATTCGGTATAACGCTTCGCCCATTCCTCGGCGATCCGGGTCATCCAGCCGGGATGCGGCTCGTTCAGCGTGCGGCCGAGCTCTTCGTTCGTAGGCAGTGCCGGAGAGGAGGGCAGGGCATCGAAGGCCGCCTTCTCTTGGGCCCCCAGTGCCGCAGGATCGAGCACGGAGTAGCTGCCTAGAATGGTAATGTCCTGCGCGCGCGCCTGTGTCGCGGGATCTAGAAGGAAGTTCGCGACGACCATCGCGCCCTCCTTGTGCGCGGCGTTGAAGGGGATTGCGACGAAGCTCACATTGCCGATCGATCCGCCTTCAGGCGCGTAGCTTCTGACCGAAAAGGGCAACAGACCACGTTCCACGGCCGCCGCGGCCGCGGCCGGGTCGAAGGCCATCGCGAAATCGACCTCGCCATCGTTCAGCATCTGCTGCAGCACGCTTTCGTTTTCGGGAAACGTCTTGCCCTGCCGCCAGAGATGCGGGCGGAGCGCGTCGTACCAAGTCCAAAGCGGCTCTGTCACGCCAGAAAACGTCTCATCCGTCGGCTCGGACTGAAGCAGGGCCGGGTCCGGCGCGAGCTCGATCAGCGCCTGCTTCAGGAAGGTCGCCCCCATGAAGTTCGACACGGCGGGATGCGTGAACCGGCCGGGATGTTCGCTTGCCCAATCGAGAAGCGCGGTCACCGAACGCGGCGGCTCCTGCACTCGGGCGCTGTCATGTGTCAGCACGAATCGCGCGAGCCGCCAGGGCGATTCGTAGCCTTCGGTGGGGATCGTGAAATCTACCGTCGCGGCGGAGCCTTCGGATAGGTCGAGGTATTTCGCGTTGGGCAGGTCCTGGACGAACGGGCCGTAAAGCAGCCCCTGTTCCTTCATCGACAGGAAATTGTCGCCGTTTATCCAGATCAGATCGACCGAGCCGCCCTCGGTCTTTCCGGCGGCTTTCTCGGCGATGACGCGGGTGACCGCCTCGGCGGTGTCGGAGAGCTTCACGTGGTGGATCGTCACGCCGTATCTGGCGTCTAGCTCGTCGCTTGCCCAGGCGATGAAATCGTTCGTGCGCTCGTCTCCGCCCCAGGCGTTCCAGAAGACGGTCTGGCCGCGCGCGGCGGAGAGCGTGTCGTCCCAGCTTTCCGCGAACGTCGGGACGGCGATGGCTGCAATGAGCGCGGAGATGATGGGGAGACGCATTCTCACTCCTCGTTTTTCTAACTGTTACTCGTTGATCCAAACGCGGCCCAGCCCTGATGCCAGCGCGACAACGTGGTGACCGCGCAGAGCGCCGCGAACGCCCAAGCGAGCGCCGGGAAAGCTGCCGGCCAAACGCACATCGCGACAAAGACGGCGATGGTTTCGGCGCCCTCGGCAAGCCCGCCGAGATAGTAGATGCCCTTTGTCGGATAGGCCTCGGCGGTCAGACCGCGCCGGGCAGCAATCGACGCGTAGGCCAGAAAGCTTGACCCGGTGCCCACGAAGCTCGCGATCAGCGCGGCGGCGGGCAGAGCGTTCGCCGCCGGGTCGGAGAGCGCAAAGCCCAGGGGAACGAGCGCGTAAAAAACGAAGTCGAGCGCGATGTCGAGGAATGCGCCCCGGTCGGTCGGTCGCGTGCGACGCGCGATGGCCCCGTCGAGGCCATCGGCGATCCTGTTGGCGAGGATGAGGAGGAGGGCCAGCCCGAACACCCCCACAGCCAGGGCGGCCACCGCGGCGAGCCCCAGCGTGAAGCCCAAGATCGTCATCTGATCCGCTGTCACGCCGCGCGCCGACAGCGCTCTGGCCGGAGGGTCCAGCACAGCGCGCAATACGGGCATCAGGCGGTGGTCGATCATTCAACCCCTCCGCCAGGTGTGGAACCGCTCGAGGAGGCGAAGCGCCGTGTCGTTCACATGCGCCTTCCGCCACTCCCCCGCGGCGTATTTGTTGGCCTCGGCGAGCGTCGGGTAGATGTGGATCGTCGACAGGATCTTACCCAGGCCCAGCCCTTGCTTCATCGCCAGCACGAATTCCGCCATTAGGTCGCCAGCATGTTCGCCGACGATCGTAACCCCGAGTATTTCGTCCTTGCCGGGCGGCGTCAGGACCTTGACGAAGCCATGCGCCGCGCCGTCCGCGATCGCCCGGTCGAGGTCGTCGATGCCATAGCGCGTGACCTCGTACTTGATCTTCTTCTCGCGCGCTTCCTGTTCGTTCAGACCGACGCGCGCCACTTCCGGGTCGGTAAAGGTCGCCCACGGGATCACTCGATAATCGGCGCGAAACCGTTTGAACTTCCCGAAGAGCGCATTGACCGAGGCGAACCACGCCTGATGCGCGGCTGTGTGGGTGAACTGAAACGGCCCCGCGACATCGCCAGCCGCGAGGATATTGGGATAGAGCGTCTCAAGGTACTCGTTCGTCTCGATCACCTTGCCGGTCGGAATGCCAAGTTCCTCGAGCCCGTAGCCCTCCAGCCGCGCGGCCCGCCCGACAGCGACGAGAAGATCGTCGAAGGGGATGCGCTGCGTCGCGCCCTCCGCTTCGACCTCGATCCACTTCTCCCCGTCGGTCACGCCGCAGCCGGTAGCCTTGTGCCCGGTCAGAACGACCACCCCATCGGCTTCAAGCGCCTTTTCGGACAATTCAGAGACTTCTTCGTCCTCACGGATCAGGATGCGCGGCAGCATCTCGACCTGCGTGACCTCGGACCCGAGCCGCGCGAAACTCTGCGCCAGTTCGCAGCCGATCGGACCACCGCCCAGAACGACAAGCCGCGTCGGCGCCGCGTCGCGCTTGGCCATCTCGTCCCACAGAGTGTCGGATGTCAGATAGCCCGTCGCGTCGAGACCTGGCAGCGGCGGGACGAAGGGCTCGGCTCCCGTGGCGAGGATGACCGAGCGTGTCGTCAGCCGTGCCGCCTCGCCGTCCTCGCCCGTGATTTCGACCGTCCACGGATCGATGAGTTTGGCATGGCCCAACCGCACCTCGACGCCGAGGCCTTCGTACCGTTCGACGCTGTCATGCGGCTCGATCTTCGCGATCACCTCGCGGATGCGCTCGAACACCTTGCGGAACGAAAACTCCGGCTGCGTCACCGACAGGCCGTAATGGTCGGCATGGCGCATCTGATGCGCAAGCTTCGCCGACCGGATCAGCGCCTTTGACGGCACGCAGCCGTAGTTCAGGCAATCGCCCCCCATCTTGTGGCCTTCGACCAGCGTCACCTTTGCCTTCACCGCCGCCGCGATGTAGGAGGATACCAGCCCCGCGGCCCCCGCGCCGATCACGACCATGTTGCGGTCGTATCTCGCGGGACGGTCCCAGCCGGAATAGGCCCGCCGCCGCTTCACAAGGCGCAGCGCGAATTTAGCCATCCACGGGAAAAGCCCCAGAAGCACGAACGACAGGATGAGAGGCGGCGACAGGATGCCTGAGAGACTTTCGAGCTGGGCCAGTTGCGTGCCCGCGTTCACGTAGACCGCAGTGCCGGCGAGCATGCCGATCTGGCTGACCACGTAGAACACCCAGGCCTTGATCGGTGTCAGCCCCATCAGAAGGTTGACCGCAAAGAAGGGCACAGCCGGGATGAGACGCAGCGTGAACAGATAGAACGCCCCGTCCCGTTCGATGCCTTCGTCGATCGCTGTCAGGCGCGAGCCGAATTTCTCATGCACCCAATCGCGCAATAGGTAACGCGCGGCAAGAAAGGCGAGCGTCGCGCCGATCGACGAGGCGAAGGACACGATCAGAAGCCCCCACCAGAAGCCGAAGAGCGCCCCGACGGCGAGCGTCATCCAGGCCGCGAGCGGGAGTGACAGCGCAGTGACCGCCACATAGGCAACGAATATGCCAAGCGCGACCGAGACGGGCCGCGCCGTGCGCCAATCTTGCACGCGCGTAAGTTCGTCGCGCAGCATCTCCAGATCGGGAGGATTGCGGCTGATCATCCAGATCAGCACCGTGACGACCAATACCAACGCGAGGAACAGGACGGGCTTCTTCATCTGTCGCTTTCCGCTGCGCGGCGTCTTTTCGCGGCCCGCGCAAGGCCTCGGCTGAGTGTCATTCCGATTGATCCATCCCCGGTTCCCGTCGCGACCGTTGTGCACCGAAGGAACGGTTCAGGCCAATACCGTTACACAAATGTCCGCATCTCGTGATCGCTGCGTGAGCAGACAGCAAGAGGTGCCCGCGCGATCGGCGGGCACCTCCTTCGGCGTGAGTGGCTTCAGTTGAGAACAGCGCGGATTTGGCCACCGCGATTGCTGTCGTCGCCGTACAGAATTGAGCGGATCGCGCCGACCTGGGCGCTCGTGAGGTTGTCGAAATCGCCGTTCGGCACCAGGCGCTCGGCCTCAGCGCGGGCCGGGCCGCTCAGCTCGCCCGGGTTGGTCATAGCGGCTGCCGCGCCGGCGGTGGAGAGGATGAGGGCGGTGGTAAGAAGAATGCGCTTCATGATCTGTCCTTTCGGGTTCGGTTCGTTTTGGCTCATGCCCGACGTCCGGGCCGGTAATGGGAAGATGAGGGTCCAGGCCGCCGCTGGGAAATCACAGTCCGCTCGCGGCAGATCACGCAGATTTTGTGCGCCGTTTGCACGAGCGTTACCGACTCTCACGCGCGCGCCAGCGGAGCGCGCAAAGAGTTCATGTCGAACGATTTTCTTGTTGATGAATTGTTTCGCCGACCGTCCGAAATCTCACAGGGGCGTGCTGGCTTCGCCCTCTCGCGCAGCGAAGTCAAGTGCGCAGACTATGTGTGCGATGATGCACATGCGCCTCGGGCCGCTCAGCCACCCGGCAGATGGTCCAGAAGATTGCTCCTGGCCCCAAGGATGTGCTGCCGGGTCAGCGCGCCCGCGCGTGCCGCGTCGCACTTCGCGCAGGCATCGAGAATCGCCTCGTGCTCCTCCGTCGCGCGCCGGACACCGTTCGAGAGCGACAATTGCGCCCGCAGGTGCCGGTCGACGCGGTCGAGCGTCTTCTCGATGACATCCAAATGATAGGACAGACCGCTCGCACGATAGAGATGGGTGTGGAACCTGCGGTTTAGATCGCCCCATTCCGACGGTTGCGTCGCCTTGTCGAACGCAATGAGATAACCGCGCGCCGTCTCGATCACCTCGGCGTCCATGTTCGGCACCGCCCGTTCGATCACGTGCCCTTCCAGCAGCGCGCGGAATTCCCAGATCTCGCTCGCCTCGGCGGGTGAAATTCCCGCGACGACCGCGCCCTTGAAGCGCTGCGTCTCGACCAGCCCCTGCTGTTCCAGCATCGTCAGCGCCTCGCGCACCGGGATGCGGCTGGTGTTGAACATGCGGGCGATCTCGTCCTGGCGCAAAGGCGCGCCGTCGGCAAGCTGGCCGTCCACGATCGCTTTCTTCAGCGCCTCGTAGATGATGACGGCCGCCGATGCTCTGCGCCCGATATCCACGCTGTCGATCCGCACCCTGTTCTCCGTTCGATGATCGCCCTTGATTATTGTATCCAATATCCAGTATCCGAGTCACGTGGAATCATTAGAGCGACTCGGAAGGGGACAGGCGATGTGGCGCGGCGTGATACCCGCGGTGACGACGAAGTTCACCGAGGACGGCAAGCTCGACAGGGCGGAGATGGAGCGCTGCTTTGCGCTTCTCATTGGGGCCGGCTGCCACGGGCTCATCGCCTGCGGGACGCTCGGCGAAGGCAATATGTTGTCGCCGGACGAGCGGCTCGAGGTTTTGCAGCTCTGCAAGGCCGCGTCAGGCTCCAAACCAGCGCTTCTGACGATTTCCGAACCCGGTACGCGCGAGGCCTGCGAGCTTGCGAAGCGCGCGGCCAAGGCCGGGGCGGACGGGCTAATGATCGTGCCCTCGCCGATCTACTTCACGAGCCGCGACGAGACGGTCGCCAACCTCCGCGCGATCGCCGCCGCCGGCGACCTGCCGGTGATGATCTACTCCAACCGCGTCGGCTACCGCGTCGACGTGACGCCGGACATGATGGCCGAGCTCGCCGACGACGCGCGCTTCGTGGCGATCAAGGAAAGCTCCGACGACATCCGCCGCACGACCGAGATCTTCAACGCCGTGGGCGACCGCTACGACGTCTTCACCGGCGTCGACAACCTCGCCTACGAGGCGCTCATCATGGGCGCGGTCGGCTGGGTCGCCGGGCTTGTCACCGCTTTCCCGCGCGAAACCGTCGCGATCTACGAACTGATCCGGCAGGGCCGCCTGGACGAGGCGCGGACGATCTACCGCTGGTTCCGGCCGCTCCTCGATCTCGACGTCTCGACCTTCCTCGTCCAGCAGATCAAGCTGGCCGAGGTCCACGCCATAGGCTCGAACGACCGCGTTCGCGCCCCGCGCCTGTCGCTTTCGGGCGAGCACCGGGAGCGCGTGGAGCGGATCGTGAAGGATGCCATCGCCGCAAGACCCGACCTGCCGGAGCTGTGAGGAAACGCCATGACCGCCCGCCCCGACGTTCTGATCATCGGCGCGGGCGTCATCGGCCTTTCCATCGCGCATGAGGCGCTAGCGCGCGGGCTGACCGTCACGGTCATCGACCGCGAGGGTCCTGCGGCGGGCGCGTCGGCCGGCAATGCCGCCGCCTTCGCCTTCACCGAGATCCAGCCGCTCGCTTCGCCCGCGACGCTCCTGAAGTCGCCCGCCTGGCTCCTCGATCCGCTCGGTCCGCTCTCGGTGCCGCCGCGCTACACGGCCCGAATCGCGCCCTGGATGCTGCGCTTCGCGGTGGCGAGCCTGCCGCACCGGGTCGCGCGCTCCACCGCCGCTCAGGCGGCGCTGATGACGCTGGCGCGCACGTCGGTCGAGCCGTTCATGGCCGCGACCGGGACGCTGCCGATGTTGCAGCGGAACGGGCAGATCCAGGTCTATGAGACTGCGCGGGCCTTCGACGCCGCGCGCCGCGCCTGTGACGCGGCCGCGCGCCACGGCTTCACCTTCCGGCACCTCGCCGGGGGGGACGAGATCGCCGCCATCCAGCCCGGCCTCGCGCCCCGCTTCGGCCACGCCATCTTCACGCCCGACTGGTGGTCGGTCGCCGACCCCAAGCTCTACGTCGAGGCGCTGGCCGAGACGTTTCGCGACCGGGGCGGAGCGCTGGAGCGGGCGGAGGCCCGCGCCATCAGCCTTGCCGGCCAGACGGCGGTCCTCACCACCGACGGCCGCAGGCTCGAAGCCGGGCGGATCGTCCTCGCCGCCGGGGCGCATTCCCACCGCATCGCCCGCACCATCGGCGACCGCATCCCGCTCGAGACCGAGCGCGGCTACAACACCACGCTGCCCCCGGGCGCATGCGACCTCCGCTGCCACATCACCTTCGCCGAACACGGCTTCGTCGCCTCCCCTCTCTCCACCGGCATCCGCATCGGCGGCGCGGTGGAACTCGGCGGGCTCGACCTGCCGCCGAACTTCACCCGGGCGCGGGCGATGCTGAGGAAGGCCGCGGATTTCCTGCCGGGGCTCGAGGCCGAGGGCGGACGCGAATGGATGGGCTTCCGCCCGTCGCTGCCCGACACGCTCCCGGCGATCGGAGAAAGCCCGCGCGCGCCAGAGGTCATCCATGCCTTTGGCCACGGCCATCTCGGGCTCACCCAGTCGACCGCGACCGCGCGGATCGTGGCCGATCTCCTGACCGGCACGCCGCCGCCCATCGACATCGCCGCCTTTTCGCCCGGCCGCTTCAGGGGCCTACCATGACCAGCCACACTTTCCTCTGCATCGACGGCCATACCTGCGGCAATCCCGTCCGCCTCGTCGCGGGCGGCGCGCCGCAGCTTCAGGGCAAGACCATGCTCGAAAGGCGCGCGCATTTCCTCGCCGAGTACGACTGGATCCGCACCGGGCTCATGTACGAGCCGCGCGGGCACGACGTGATGTCCGGCGCGATCCTCTACCCGCCGACGCGCGACGACTGCGACACCGGCGTGCTCTTCATCGAGACCTCCGGCTGCCTGCCGATGTGCGGCCACGGCACGATCGGCACCGTCACGACGGCCATCGAGAACGGTCTCGTCACGCCGAGGACGCCCGGCGTCCTCCGCCTCGACACGCCTGCCGGCCCCGTCACCGCCGAGTACCGGCAGGAGGGCCGGTTCGTCGAGGAGGTGCGGCTCACGAACGTTCCCGCCTACCTCCACGCCGAGGGACTGACGGCGGAGGTCGAAGGCCTCGGCGCGATCACCGTCGACGTCGCCTATGGCGGCAACTTCTACGCCATCGTCGAAAGCCAGGAGACCTTCCGCGACATCGGGGACCATTGTGCAATCGACCTTGTCGGGTGGAGTCCGAAGCTCCGCGCTGCGCTCAACAAGAAGTATACCTTCACCCACCCCGAAAAGCCCGAGATTGCCGGCCTCAGCCACATCCTCTGGACCGGCGCGCCCAGACACCCCGAAGCCACCGCCCGCAACGCCGTGTTCTACGGCGAGAAGGCCATCGACCGGTCGCCGTGCGGCACCGGCACCTCTGCGCGGATGGCACAGTGGGCGGCGAAGGGGCGGCTGGCCGAAGGGGAGGACTTCGTCCACGAAAGCATCATTGGCTCGCTCTTCAAGGGCCGCATCGAGGGGCATGCGAAGGTGGGCAATCACGGCGCGATCATCCCCTCGGTTGCGGGCTGGGCGCGGGTGACGGGTTACAACACCATCTTCATCGACGACCGCGACCCCTTCGCGCATGGTTTCGTCGTGATCTGAGAGACGGGACATGCGCACCACCAAAACAATCCACGTCATCTCCGCCCATGCCGAGGGCGAGGTCGGTGACGTCATCGTCGGCGGCGTCGCGCCGCCTCCCGGCGCAACTCTCTGGGAGCAGCGCCGCTTCATCGCCGAGGACGGAGCGCTCCGGGCCTTCATGCTGAACGAACCGAGGGGCGGTGTGTTCCGGCACGTGAACCTTCTGGTGCCGCCGAAGCATCCCGACGCACAGATGGGCTTCATCATCATGGAGCCTGAAGATACCCCGCCTATGTCCGGCTCGAACTCGATCTGCGTAGCGACCGTGCTTCTCGATTCCGGCATCCTGCCGATGACGGAACCCGTCACCGAGCTGACGCTGGAAGCGCCGGGCGGCCTTGTCCGGGTGCGCGCCGACTGCCGCGACGGCAAAGCCGAACGGATCACGGTGAGGAACCTGCCGTCCTTCGCCGACCGCCTCGGCGCGAAGCTCGACGTCGAGGGTCTCGGAACACTCACCGTCGACACCGCCTTTGGTGGCGACAGCTTCGTCATCATCGACGCCGCTGAACTCGGCATCGCGATCACACCGGACGAGGCACGCGACATCGCCCGGCTTGGGGTCCGGATCACCGACGCCGCGAATGCACAGCTCGGCTTCTCGCATCCCGAGCACACCGGTTGGGACCATATTTCCTTCTGTCTCTTCGCCGGTCCGCTGGAACCTTCTGAAACGGGCTTTAAGACCCGCTCAGCCGTCGCGATCCAGCCCGGCAAGGTGGATCGGTCGCCCACCGGGACGGGCGTGTCGGCGCGCATGGCAGTGCTTCATGCAATGGGGATCATGGCCCAGGGGCAGACCCTGGCAGCACGATCGATTATCGACAGCCAATTCAGTGGCCGGATCGCCGCCCTGACCGAGGTCGCGGACCGCCCCGCCATCGTGCCCGAGATTTCCGGCCGCGGCTGGATCACTGGCATTCACCAGCACATGCTCGATCCGTCCGATCCCTGGCCGGGCGGCTACCGCCTGTCCGACACCTGGGGCGCGCGGGGCTGATCCGACGGCCTCCGAACCGCGAGGCTTCTCGGCAAGACAATCTGTTGCGTGGCTGTGCGTCCGTCATGACGCACATATGTCTTGCGACGCTGTAGATCCTCGTTTGTCCGCTTCGAGCCCATTTTACAGGATGCTGCATCCTGTCCGAATGGCTCACTTGAACGAAGAAACCGCCTCTACCGCCGGATCGACGTGCTTGTTAGACAGGCTGTATGCCAAACTATGTTCCCCCCAACGAGGCACAAGACATTTTGCGCCAAGCACAGCGTGTCCTAGTGATTGGGTGTTCTGGTGGCGGGAAGACTACCTTGGCACTCAAACTGGCTCAGAGTTGTGCGCTTGAGTATCAATCAATCGACCGTGATGTGCGCTGGCTCCCCGGATGGCAGGTCCGAAATCGTGAGGAACAAAGACTGCTCCTCCAAGAATTCGTGGAGCGAGATAGATGGGTTATGGACGGCAGTGGAGCGTCAACTTTTGACATTCGTGTGCCAAGGGCGGAACTGATTATTTGGTTGCGTGTCCCTCGTTTTGTCGCAATTCTTGGCGTTGCAAAACGCGTTGTGAAGAACTACGGCACGGTACGGGTGGCGATAGCCGAAGGATGTCCAGAGCCGTTTCCTGATCGAGAATTTCTCTCTTACATCTGGAATTTTGAACGTAAATCTGCGCCCGAGTTCGTGAAGCAAATAGACCGATTTGGCCCGAACGTGCCGGTGACGGTTCTAAGATCGCGTAGGGAATTCGACTTACTCATTCCCGGAACCTGACATTGGCGCAGCCGCAGCGAAAGCTCACTTCGTCCCGCAAAGTGGACAAACACTGAGAAACGATCCGGGCGTGTGAAGGGGTCTCAAAAGGATTAGCAGAAAACCCTTTTCCTTCAGACGGTGGCCGATCTTTTCGCGCGTGAAATCCGCTCAGCCCATCTGATGGTTGGGCGTGGAAAGCGAGATCTCCAGCTCCTCGTCGTCCATGTCCTCGGGTATGCCCTCAAAAAGCGGGGTTGTCAGATAACGCTCGCCCGTATCGGGCAGCACGGCGAGAATCACCGAGCCCGGCGCGGCCTTCTCTGCGACCCGGATCGCGATCGCGAATGTGGACCCGCCGGAAATGCCGGTGAAGATGCCCTCCTTCTGCGCGAGCTTGCGCGCCCAATCGATCCCCTCGGCCCCGGACACCGGGATCAGCTCGTCGTAGAAGCCCTTGTCGAGGCCCTCCTGCAGGACAGCGGGGATGAAGTCGGGGGTCCAGCCTTGGATCGGGTGCGGCTCGAAGGCGGGGTGGCTGCTGGCCGGTGCGCCGTCCGGGCCCCGCTCCTGGGGGGTTCCGCTCGCGACCAGCGCCGCGTTGGCGGGTTCGGACAGGATGATCTTCGTTTCGGGCCGCTCCTTCCTCAGCACGCGCCCCACGCCCGTGAGTGTTCCGCCGGTGCCGTAACCGGTGACAAAATAATCGAGCCGCTGGCCCGCGAAATCGCCGAGGATCTCGCGCGCCGTCGTCGCCTCGTGGATGTCGGCATTGTCCTTCGTCTCGAATTGGCGGGCGAGGAACCAGCCGTGCTTCTTGGCGAGTTCGACGGCCTTGTTGTACATGCCCGTCCCTTTCTCGGCGCGCGGGGTCAGCACGACCTTGGCACCGAGAATGCGCATGAGTCTCCGCCGCTCGACCGAGAAACTGTCAGACATTGTCACGACCAGCGGATAGCCTTTCTGGGCGCAGACCATGGCGAGCCCGATGCCGGTATTGCCCGAAGTCGCCTCGATGACCGTCTGACCCGGCTTCAGCTGGCCCTCGCGCTCTGCCGCCTCGATTATGTTGACGGCGAGCCGGTCCTTCACCGAGGCGGCTGGATTGTAGGCCTCGGCCTTCACGTAGATCGTAACATTGTCGGGGCCGAGATTGTTCACGCGGATCACCGGTGTGTCGCCGATCGTGTCGAGGACGCTGGCGAAAAGCCGTCCACGTCCGTTCGTCGTTCTGATCGTCATGATGTCCCTCCCAAACCGGATACCCGTCGGGACGACGATATCAGGATGCGGGCACGGCTCACACCCTTCGGACATCGACTGACGGGCGGTTGAGAAAGAGCGCCGAATTCACGCGTGAAACGGGCGAAGCCGCCGTTTCGTCGCGCCATCCGGATAATGTTCGGGATAGCCCTCCATTCCCTTGGCCCGCGGCTGGATGCGCTTTCAGGTCGTGATTATGGATACTTCGCTTATTCTGGTATTCTTCCGGTATGCCCTTGAAACGAGGAATTACGCTTGTGGCGCTCGCTGTTGCCGCGACAGGGCTGGCGGCGGCATTCACCTCTGACCGTATCGGCGATAGGCTCGCCCGCATCGACAGATTTCAACCTGAGGGTCCTGGGCCGCTGGACGGAATGTCGTTCAATGGCGTGTTGGGCCCCGACGGGCAGCCAAAAGATGTCGAGGATACGTTCGTCTTCGCGAACGGAACGTTCGTTTCGAAGGAATGCGAGTTGCGTTGCGACTATCCCGCGCGGCCCTACAAGGCGCAGAAGACGGACGGAGGCTGGCGCTCTGAAAGCATAACGCGGTTTCCGGACAAGGACGCGACGATCACCTGGAGAGAAACAGTCGAATCCGACCGGATCGAAGGTACCGCCACTTGGAAGATGCGCCGCTGGTACTGGAGCATCGAGCGCGAATTCGCATTCGAGGCCCGGCTTAACAGCGCTCCGCGATTGATAGCCGAAGACAGGTAATGCCGGAAGAGGCGGGCAAAAGCGACAGGCGGCCGGTTCGTGCGATTGTCCGGATTGCAGGGCTGATCGTACTGATCGTTGCCGCAAATCACGCCTTCTATTTTGTTCGTGATTCTCTGAACGTCGACATCCGGCCGAGCAATGAGGATACGGTTCACCGCATGATCATGACGTTCGCGGCAGTCTACGCGATTGCGCTTGCTATCCCGTTCGTGCCGGGCGTGGAGATTGGCTTGGGGCTCATGGCGGCTATGGGGGTCGAGATAGTCCCGCTGGTCTATCTGTGTACCGTCGCGGGCCTGAACATAGCATTCCTGATCGGTCTGACGATTCCGATCACGACCCTGATACGCTTCAGTCGCGATTTGCATCTGACCCAGTGCGAAACCCTGCTGAGGCGCTTCGATGCCGTACCCGACGCCGAAAAGCTGCAAGTCCTGCTGTCCACTTCGCCCAATCGACTGCCGCGCACCCTGCTTCAAAACCGCTACATAGTCTTGGCCGTTCTGATCAACCTACCCGGAAACTTCGTGATTGGCGGTGGCGGGGGGATCGCCATTATTGCGGGGGCCAGCCGGTTGTTCTACCTGCCATGGTTTGTTCTGACTGTGGCGATCGCCGTCGCGCCTGTGCCGCTGGCGGTTCTTCTGTTCGGTCCGAGCTTGTTCGCCGGCTGACCCGCTTGTCATTCAACATGCGTCGCCCACGCTGTCGGGTTCGCAATGCACTCCTCGCGCCGTACCCACATGCCACCTTCACGCCGCTTCGGACCTGGTGAACGCGCCCGGTTCTGGTTGCACGTTCGCCTCAGCTGCCGCGGCCCCTGTGGCCTGTTTTGTAGTAGCGGCCGGTCCGCGTCTCGAGATAGGGCAGGAGCGGGATGTCCTCCTGCTTGAGGAACCCTTTTGCGGGCAATAGCCCGTCCCGCACCATCTCGATCACGGCGACGACGGAGGCCGAGGTCGTCCAGGCGATCGCGGTGCGCCGCTTGCCGGCGATCTCCAGCGGATAGTAGGCGCGGACGTACTCCTTGCGCCTCAGCTGCCCCTCGGTCCAGCCTTCGGCCGCGACATGGACATAGACCACATCCTCGTCCACCGGCGGTTTGGCATGGGTCAGGATCTGGCCCGCCATTTCGCGGTTTTCGCGCATAAGCAGTTCGTGGAAGAAGAAGTTCATGAGCTGTACGTGGCCCGGATAGCGCATGGTCTTGTAGTCGAGGTTCTCGATATGGTCGGCGTAAGTCTCGCACATCGTGCCAAGCCCGCCGGAGGTGGTGAAGGCCTCTAACTTCACGCCGTCGATATAGATGGTTTCGAGCCATTCCATCGCCGAGACGGTCTTGTGCACGCCCTCCTCGATCACCTCGCAGTCGTTGAGATACTCATTCACGACGCCCTCGGGCGACCAGTTGAAGGCGTAGCCGAGAAGCCCCGTCGGGTTCTGCGGCAGCGCACCGACGCGGAGGCGGATCGAGCGGACCTTCTCGAACATCTGGGCCAGATGCGCGCCGACGATGCCGACGAAGCCGGGGGCGAGGCCGCATTGCGGGGCCATTACGCCCTTGGCCGTCTCGGCGAGGTCGCGGATGTGCTTCGTCGTGGGCACGTCCTCGGTCAGGTCGAAGTAGTGGATGCCGAGGCCATGGGCAACGGTCGAGACGCCGGAATTCAGGTGGTAGGGCAGGCAGGAGAGTACCGCCTCCTGATCTTTCAGCACATCGTTCAGACCATCGGGATCGGCCAAATCCGTTGTCTTCACAGGGAAGGGGCAGCCCGAGACGGCACGGGCATCTACTCCCGTCACGGCGAATCCCGCCTCGGCCAGCAGCTCCGCCGCGAGATGGCCCACCTTGCCCAGTCCGAGCACCGCGATCTTGCTGAATGACATGAAACTTCCCTCTCTATCCGACCGCGTTGCCGGCCGGCGCTGCGCGTTCACTCTGTGTCAGAATCGCCCGTGGCGTTGGCGATTTCTCCGGTCATTCCGACGAATTTCGCAGCCGGGCTCATACATGTGACGGCCCGGCGCGTCATTTTGACGGGCCGGACCGCAGAGTAGTTGGGGTGATTCAGAGACGACTCAGAAGTCGAACTTCACTCCCTGCGCCAGCGGCAACTCAGCCGAGTAGTTAACCGTGTTCGTCTGGCGGCGCATGTAGGCCTTCCAGGCGTCCGAGCCGCTTTCGCGGCCACCGCCCGTCTCCTTCTCGCCGCCGAAGGCGCCGCCGATCTCGGCGCCGGACGGGCCGATATTGACGTTGGCGATGCCGCAGTCCGAGCCGGTGGCCGACAGGAAGGTCTCCGCCTCGCGCATGTTGAGCGTGAAGATGCAGGAGGAAAGCCCCTGCGGCACGTCGTTGTGGAGCCGGATCGCCTCGTCGATCGTGTCGTATCCGAGGACGTAGAGGATCGGCGCGAAGGTCTCGGTCTTCACCGTTTCGGTCTGTTCCGGCATCTCGGCGATGGCCGGGGCGACATAGGCGCCGCCCTGCGGCACGCCTTCGGCCACGACTTTGCCGCCATGGACGCTGCCGCCTTCGGACTTCGCCTTCTCGAGCGCCGACTGCATCCGGTCGCGCGAGGCATGGTCGATGAGCGGCCCGACGAGCACGCCCTCCTTGCGGGGATCGCCGATCGGCAGGCTGGCATAGGCCTTGGTCAGCTTGCCCACCAGGTCCTCCTTGATCGAATCGTGGACGATCAGCCGGCGCAGCGACGTGCAGCGCTGGCCCGCCGTCCCGACCGCCGAGAAGACGATGGCGCGCACCGCCATGTCGAGATCGGCCGAGGGCGCGACGATCATCGCGTTGTTGCCGCCGAGCTCGAGGATCGGGCGGCCGAACCGAGCCGCGACCTTCGGGCCGACGATCCCGCCCATGCGGGTCGAGCCGGTAGCCGAGACGATGGGCACGTCCTTCGATGTCACCAGCGCCTCGCCGACCTCGGGCCCGCCGATCACGAGTTGGACGAGCCCCTCGGGCGCGTCGCCGAACCGCTTCAGCGCGCGCTCCATGATCTTCATCGTCGCCAACGCCGTGAGCGGCGTCTTTTCCGACGGCTTCCAGATCACCGGATCGCCGCAGGCGAGCGCAAGGGCCGTGTTCCAGGACCAGACCGCGACCGGGAAGTTGAAGGCGGTGATGACGGCGCAGGGACCCATCGGGTGCCAGGTCTCCATCATGCGGTGGCCGGGGCGTTCGGACGCGATGGTCAAGCCGTAGATCTGGCGCGAGAGGCCGACGGCGAAGTCGCAGATGTCGATCATCTCCTGCACCTCGCCGAGGCCTTCCGAGGTGATCTTGCCGGCCTCGAGCGTCACGACGGCGCCAAGCGCCTCCTTCGAGACGCGCAGTTCCTCGCCCATAAGCCGGACGAGCTCGCCCCGGCGCGGCGCGGGCACCTGCCGCCACGCCCTGAACGCCTCCTGCGCCTTAGCGATCACCTTCGCCATGTCTACGGGGTCGGTTTCCTTCACCTTCGCCACTTCGGCCCCGTCGATCGGCGAATGGACCGCGAGCGTGCCGCCCGTCAGCTCCGCCTTCGCCAGGCCCGCGGCCTTCAGCACGTCTTCATGCGTCATGTCAGTCTCCCTTCGTGACGGCCGCGCGCTGGGATTCCATTCCCATGGAGATCAAGAGCGGCTCCGCCTGTTGCCGTGTCTGGAAATCAGTCTTCGAGCCCATGCCGCGCCAATCCGACAGGATCAGCGACTGGGCAACGGCGCCGCCGAGCGTCGTACCGGGGCCGGTGATGATGAAGAGATCGGGCGCGAATTCACGCGCCGCGATGCGGATCGCGTGGGTGAAGTCGTAGGGTTCAGTCACCTGAGCTCCGAGCGTGTAATCCCAAAGCGCATGCGTGTCGGTCGCGCCGGGCCACCAGACAGCACCCCGCCCGTCGATCATCGGCAGCTTCGGCTGGCCGAAGAGGTCGGGCGACAGCCTCGCCCGACCGCGCTCTGCGACCGGTGCCTGAAGGTCCGTATGGAACGCGGCATGGTTCGCAATCCGCATCGGAAATCGACCCTGTTCCAGCGGAACAGTGCGCTCAAACGCCTTGAGCCCCGACTCGCTTCCGGCCAGGACGAGCATGCCGCCGAGATCGATCGACAGCCTGAGAACATGCGCTGGCCGCCGGTCGATCTCAGCCGCGAGCGCCAGGAGCTCCGCCTTCCGTTCGGGATTCGGCTTCCAGTCCTCGCCCATGAAGGGATGGATCAACTGGCCGCCGATCAGCGCCTCCTGCATCAGCGTGCCCATTGTGTTCGCGACTTCGAAACCCGCTTCGGCACTAAGCGCGCCGGCGCAGGCGAGCGCGGAATACCAGCCCATGGAGTTGCCGGAAACTGCAACGACCTCGATGCCCCCGTCGTCGATCGCGCGAAAATCGCCCAAGGTCGCCGCGTAGATCAGCGCCGAGGCATTGTCGCCGCGCGTGTGCTTGGCGACGGAATAGGCGGCGGCCCCGTCGAGCGCCGAAAGCGTCTCCTGCCCCATTGCCGCGCGCGCCCGGTCGAAGGCGCCGAGAAGCGCCCGGTCGTTGAAATGGCGCTTCAGATAGCCGAGCTCGGTTTTCGTGTAGGTGCCCCGGCCGGGGCAGATGACGACGGCGCTCTTCATGTTTTGCCCCCGGTGAGCGCCATCGCCGTGTCAAAGATGGCATCTGCGGACGGCATAGTAGCCGCGTAGGCGGGTCCCGTGGCGATGAAGCTGTCCTCGGCCGTCAGCCGCGCATGGGGAATGTCAGTCCGCTCAGTGAAAAGCGCCATCAGCGCCTCGGCGATGCCGCCCGAGCGGCGTGTCTCGTCGACGATCAGGATCCGTTTCGCGCCCCTGACCGCCTCGATCAGCGTGTCGGCAGGCAGGGGCGACAGCCAGCGCAGGTCGATAATGCGGGTCTTCACGCCCTTTTCGGACAGCCGCATTTCCACCTGCCGGGAGAGGTAATAGCCGTTGCCGAATGTGACAATGGCGAGGTCCTCGCCGTCACCGTGCACACCGACCTCGCCCAGTGGAATTTTCTCGTTTCCGGCAGGATAGACACTCATCCAGGCGCCGTCCCTCTCGCCGTGGAGGTCCCGCATGGGGTAAAGCGCGATGGGTTCCAGGAACACGACGACCCGCTGCTCCTCCCGCGCAAGCCGCACGCTTTCGCGCAGCATCCGCGCCGCGTCGGCCCCGTTCGAGGGGCAGGCGAGGATCACGCCGGGAATGTCGCGGATCACGGCGACGGAATTGTCGTTGTGGAAATGACCGCCGAAGCCTTTCTGGTAGCCGAGCCCGGCGATCCGGATGACCATCGGGTTTGTGTACTGCCCGTTCGAGAAGAACGGCAGGGTCGCCGCCTCGCCTCTGAGCTGATCCTCGGCATTGTGCAGATAGGCGAGGAACTGAATCTCCGGCATCGGCACGAACCCGTTCTGCGCCATGCCGATCGCCAGACCGAGGATCGACTGCTCGTCGAGAAGCGTGTCGATCATCCGGTCCGGGCCAAAACGGCTCATGAGCTTCTGCGTCACGCCGTAGACCCCGCCCTTGCGGCCGACATCCTCGCCCATCATGACGATCTCGGGATGTTCCAGCATCAGGTCGGTGAGCGCCCAGTTGATCAGCCGCGACATGATCTGGGGTTCCTCCATCGCCTTCAGATCCGCCCCGAACGCCGCGGCGCGTGCTTCGGCCGAGGGACCGTTCGTCGGGCGGCACAGGCGCTTCGGCGGAATGAGGCTCGTCATCACGTCCTTCGCGGTCGTGAGCCGCGGCCGCGCCACCGCCCTCGCCGCGACGCGCGCCACGCGCGCGTTCGTCTCTTCATAGATCGCCAGCGCCTCGGCGGAACCGAGTGCCCCCGCCTCGGCCATCATGCGCACGGAATGAAGAAGCGGGTCGTTCGCCTCCTCGCTCTCGACCTCCTCGCGCGGAAGATAGGTCGTGGCCACGTCCGCACCTGCGTGTCCGTAAAGCCGGATCGTGCCGATATGGAGAAATGTCGGTTTCCTGCGGGTGCGGACGTAATGCGCGGCCTCCTGCGACACTCGGAACGTCTCGTAGATATCGAGACCGTTGCAGCGGAAGTACTTCAGCCCTGGCCGGTTCTGGAAGGTCGCGGCGATCCAGCCCCTCGGCGTCTTGGTCGAAATCCCGATCCCGTTGTCCTCGCAGACGAAGAGCAAAGGCAGCGGGATCGACTGGTAGGCGGTCCACTGCGCCGTATTGAACGCGCCCTGGGCCGTCGAATGATTGGCCGAGGCGTCGCCGAAGGAGCAATAGACGATGGCGTCTTCGGGCAGCGTCCGATGCTCCGGCTTGTGTCGCCGCGCCGCGCCGATGGCGTAGGCGGCACCGACCGCCTTCGGCAGATGCGATGCGATGGTCGAGGTCTGCGGCGGGATGTTGAGCGCCTTCGACCCCAGAACCTTGTGCCGCCCGCCCGAGATCGGGTCCTCGGACGAGCAGGCAAAGCTGAGAGCCATGTCCCAAGTGATCGACTGGCCCGGCACCTGTCCCGCGCGCGCGATCTGGAACGCAGCATCGCGGTAGTGGAGAAAGGCCATGTCTGTCGGCCGGAGCGCCGCCGAGACGGCGGCCAGCCCCTCATGACCGGACGATCCGATCGTATAGAAGCCCTGCCCGGCCTTCTGCATGTCCCGGCTCTGCCGGTCGAGTGCGCGGCTCAGGCAGCCGGCCCGGTAGATCGCGACCGCCTCCGCCGCCCCGAGGGGCCCGGACGGCACTGCGCCCGCCGGCAGATCGCCCGAGGCGACCCGACGGAGAAAATTCTCATGAACGATATCGGCGCGGTCCATGTTTCTCTCGCTCGGTTTTCTTCTGTTTCCAAGTACTCCCGCCGGAGGCATCGGAGGTATGGGCCGGGAGCCTCCGGCGGAGGTATTTTAGAACAGAAGAAATCAGAAGAAGGCCTGCAAGCCCGTGATCGCCCGCCCGAGGATGAGCGCGTGGACGTCGTGCGTGCCCTCATAGGTGTTGACGGTCTCGAGGTTCATCGCGTGCCGCATGACCTGAAACTCCTCCTGAATGCCGTTGCCGCCATGCATGTCGCGCGCCATCCGGGCGATGTCGAGCGCCTTGCCGCAATTGTTGCGCTTGACGAGGGAGATCATCTCGGGTGCGGCCTTGGCCTCGTCCATCAGGCGTCCGACGCGCAAGGACGCCTGAAGGCCGAGCGAGATTTCCGTCATCATGTCGGCGAGCTTCTTCTGGTAGAGCTGTGTCTGGGCGAGCGGCCGGTTGAACTGCTTGCGGTCGAGCCCGTATTGCCGCGCCGCGTGCCAGCAGAAATCGGCCGCGCCGAGGACACCCCAGCTGATCCCGTAGCGCGCCCGGTTGAGGCAGCCGAAGGGGCCTTTCAGTCCTTCGACATTGGGTAGAAGTGCCTCCTCGCCGACCTCGACATCCTTCATCACGATCTCGCCGGTGATCGAGGCGCGCAAGCTCAGCTTACCGCCGATCTTCGGCGCCGTGAGGCCTTTCATACCCTTATCAATGACGAAACCGCGGATCTTGCCGCCGTGGGCGTCGGACTTGGCCCAGACGACGAAGACATCGGCGATCGGCGAGTTGGAAATCCACATCTTGGACCCGTTCAAGACGTAGCCGTTCGCAGTCTTCGTCGCGCGGGTCTTCATGCCGGCGGGGTCGGAGCCGGCATCGGGTTCGGTGAGGCCGAAGCAGCCGATGAATTCGCCGGTTGCGAGCTTCGGCAGGTACTTCCTGCGCTGCTCCTCGGACCCGTAGGCATAGATCGGGTACATCACCAGCGAGGACTGCACGGACATCATCGAGCGGTAGCCCGAGTCGACCCGCTCCACCTCGCGTGCGACGAGGCCGTAGGAAACGTAGTTTGACCCTAGCCCGCCATATTCCTCGGGGATCGTGACGCCGAGAAGGCCCATCTCGCCCATCTCGCGGAAGATGTCGGGGTCCGTCTTCTCCTCGCGATAGGCCTCGATCACGCGGGGCTGGAGCTTTTCCTGCGCATAGGCCCGGGCGCCATCGCGCAGCATCCGCTCCTCTTCGGAAAGCTGGTCTTCGAGGCGGAAGGCGTCTTCCCAGTCGAAGCGGGCAAGGTCGGGGGCGTCTTTCGGCTTCAGGTTCACGTTCATCGGGGACCTCATGTCATGGACGCGCAGAAACGCGCGATGCGGGTGGCGGCCTCATGGAGCGAGGCGCGGGAATAGGCATAGGAGAGCCTGACATGGCCCGGCGTGCCGAAGGCGCGGCCGGGGACGAGCGCGACGCCCTGCTCCTCCAGGAGCACCTCGCAGAAGTCGGCGTCGTTGTCGATCTTGCGGCCTTGCGCCGTCGTCCTCCCGAACGCGGCGGCGCAGCCGGGAAAGAGGTAGAAGGCGCCATCGGCCGACGGGCAGTCGAGGACGCCGGTCGCATTCAGCGCGGCGGCGAGCATGTCGCGGCGCTCGCGGAAGTCGTCTGCGCGCTCGGCCAGCATTTGCTGGTCGCCGTTCAGCGCGGCGGCAGCCGCGGCCTGGCTGACGGAGGACGCGCCCGATGTGATCTGGCTCTGGACCGCGAGCATGGCGGAGGCCAGCCGCTTCGGGCCAATCCCCCAGCCGATGCGCCAACCGGTCATCGCGTAGCTCTTCGACACGCCGTTCACGATCAGGGTGTGGTCCGCGAGGTCTGGCGCGACCGCGCGGAACGAGCGGAACGGCACGTAGGAGATGTGCTGGTAGATCTCGTCGACCATGATGCCGACCTGCGGCGCGACCCGCAGGACGTCGGCGAGCGCGGCGAAGTCCGTCTCCGAGTACACAGAGCCCGAAGGGTTCGAGGGCGAGTTCAACAGCAGCCACCGTGTCTTCGGCCTGATCGCGGCGCGCAGCTGATCGGGCGTGATGCGGAAGCCGGTCTCGGCCGTGGTCGGCAGAACCACCGGTTTGCCGCCACAGACCGTGACGATGTCGGGATAGCTCGTCCAGTAGGGCGCGACGATCAGCACTTCATCGCCGGGATCGAGAGTCGCGGCAAAGGCGTTGTAGAGGACCTGTTTTGCGCCGGTAGAGACTATGATTTCGCCGATCTCGGGCCGATAGCCGTTCTCCCGCTGGCAGCCGTCCGCGATGGCCTCGCGGAGTTCGATCGTGCCGGCGGTGAGCGTGTAGACCGTTTCGCCGCGACGTGCGGCCTGATGTGCGGCCTCGATCACGTGCGGTGGCGTGGGGAAGTCCGGCTCGCCTGTGCCGAGCGTGATGATGTCGCGGCCCACGCGCTTCAGCGCCTCGGCCAGTTCCGAAATCTTCAGGATTTCCGAGAGTTCGACCGCGTCAATGCGGGTGGAGCGGCGGAACGGGTCGGGCATGGCGGGGACTCGCAGGGGTGTGTTTTATGCATTATGGGCGATTGTCTCGCCCGCGAATACCGCTATTCTGGCGTCGTTATATGCATGGAGCGCATAGGTGGCGACGCCGCGACGTCTTCTCCCCTCGATTTCCCTGCTCACGGCGTTCGAATCGGTCGTCCGCACCGGCTCGACCCTCGCCGCCGCGCGCGATCTGAACCTGACCCAAGGCGCGGTGAGTCGGCTGATCCAGAACCTTGAGGCGCAGCTTGGCGTGACGCTCTTTCTGCGGGAGCGGCGCAGGCTCGTGCCGACCGACCATGCGCTCGCCTATGCCCGGGATGTGGTCAAGGCGCTCGATCTCATTTCGCGGGGCTCTATGCGGGTGCGGTCGAGCACCGGCGGCGGCACCTTGTCGCTCGCCATCCTGCCTACCTTCGGCACCCGCTGGCTCGCGCCGCGCCTGCCAAGGTTCCTGGCGGAGCATCCGGGTATCACGATCAACCTCGGAACCCGGCTCAAGCCCTTCGACTTCGACGAGGAAGGCTTCGATGCCGCGATCCACTTCGGGGAGCGGAATTGGGCTGGAACAGGGTCTTTACAACTATTCGATGAACGACTCGTCGCGTGCTGCGCGCCGGCCTTTCTCTCGGCGCATCCGGTCTCGGCCGCGCGCGACCTGATCGGCCTGCCGCTGCTGCAGCTCGAGACCCGGCCGAACGCCTGGGCGGCCTGGTTTGCCCACCACGGCGTCACCGACCGAGCGCCGCAGGGGATGCTCTTCGACCAGTTCGCGCCGATGATCCAGGCGGTGATCCACGGGCTTGGCGTGGCGCTTCTGCCGGAGTTTCTCGCCAAGCCCGAACTGGCCGACGGGCGGCTCGTCCAGGCGTTCGGCGGGCCGGTCCTGGGCGAGGGCAGCTACTACCTCGTCTGGCCCTCGGTCGGCGCCTGGTATCCGCCGCTGCAGGCCTTCCGGGATTGGCTAATGTCGGAAGCCGCCGACCCCGACGGGACCGAGATGCTGCCCCGTTGACGTTCTCCGGACAGGAGACCAATTTCAAGACATGAACACGCGCCCCGAGATTCACGACCGACTTGCCGCTTCGCTGAGGTCGGCGCGGAAGTCGAAGGGTCTGAGCCTAGATGCGGTGGCGAAACTCTCGGGCGTGTCGCGCTCGATGGTCAGCCAGATCGAGCGCGGCGAATCGAGCCCGACCGTCTCGACGCTCTGGAACCTAACTCAGGCGCTCAAAGTCGATTTCGCCGGGCTTCTGGAGGGCCGCACTGCGCCGGGGATCGAGGTCATCCGCGCGGACGCCGCGCCGGTGATCAACGGGCGCGGGCAGGGCGTGCGCATCCGCATCCTGTCGCCAGCCGAGGCCGCGGGCGAGCACGAGGTCTACGATCTGGCCTTCGATGCGGGCGGCAAACTCGTCAGCGACCCGCACGCGCCAGGCTGCCGGGAACATTTGACGGTGCTGGAAGGTGCGGTCACGGTCGTGTCCGGCGAGGAGGTGCAACGACTCGGCGTCGGCGACACGGCGCGCTACTTCGCTGACAGGACGCATCGGATCGAGGCCGAGGGCAGTGCTGCGCGGGTGATCCTGATCGTGCAGAACAGTTGAAGGCGGGGAAGAGTCTGCCCCCCGTTTGCCCGAAGTAGGTATGCCAGTATGAGGGGGTTTCCGGGATGATGGAATGGAACCCACCATCTTGACATCATCATCAGGGCGGGGCAGAAATCTGCCATACCGGAGGAACATCTGTTATGTCGGAAGCACCTGACTTCCTCGGCCATCTGGAGGAGATCCTGAACGGGATCGAGGCCGACGGCCTATACAAGCGCGAACGTCTGATCACCTCGCCGCAGGGGGCGCATGTGACGGTTGCGGGACGCGACATGCTGAACCTTTGCGCGAACAACTATCTTGGTCTCGCCGATCATCCAGCACTGATCGAGGCAGCGAAACAGGCGATGGACGATCACGGCTTCGGCATGGCCTCGGTCCGCTTCATCTGCGGGACGCAGGATCTGCACCGGCAGCTTGAGGAACGGATCGCCCGGTTTCTCGGAAAAGACGATTCCATACTCTTCGCCGCCTGTTTCGATGCGAATGGCGGCCTGTTCGAGCCCTTGCTCGGACCGGAGGACGCGGTCATCTCGGACGCGCTTAACCATGCCTCGATCATCGACGGGATCAGGCTCTGCAAGGCCAGGCGCTACCGCTACGCGAATTCCGACATGGCCGATCTGAAGGCGCAGCTGAAGGCCGCGCGGGCCGATGGCGCGCGGTTCGTGATGATCGCGACGGACGGCGTCTTCTCGATGGACGGCTACCTCGCGAAGCTGCCGGAAATCGTGGCGCTTGCCGAGACATACGGCGCACTCGTGATGGTCGACGACTGCCACGCGACCGGCTTCATGGGGCCGAAGGGCGCGGGCACGCCCGCCCATGCCCGGGTCGAGGTCGACATCCTGACCGGCACGCTCGGCAAGGCGCTGGGCGGGGCGCTCGGCGGCTACATCGCCGGACCGCAGCCCGTCATCGACCTCCTGCGCCAGCGCGCGCGGCCCTACCTCTTCTCGAATGCGCTGCCGCCTGCCGTGGTGGCCGCCGGAATCGCTGCCATCGACCTTGTCGAGGCGGCGGACGATCTGAGGGCGCAGCTATTCGACAACGCTCGCTATTGGCGCGCTGGCCTTTCGGACGCGGGCTTCACTCTCCTGCCCGGCGAACATCCGATCATTCCGGTGATGCTGGGCGAAGCGAAACTCGCGCAGGCCATGGCGGCGGAGCTCTACGAGCGCGGCGTCTACGTCTCGGGCTTCTTCTTCCCGGTCGTGCCGAAGGGCCAGGCGCGCATCCGGACGCAGATGAACGCGAAGCTGACCCGGGACGACCTGGATCAGGCGCTCGAGGCCTTCAGGGCCGCGGGCAAGGCGGTGGGGGCGATCTGATGCGGAACGACATGAAGGCGCTGGTGAAGACGAAGCCGGAGCCGGGGCTCTGGATGGAGCACCGCGCGGTGCCGGAGATCGGACCGGACGACGTTCTGATCCGGATCCGCAAGACCGGGATCTGCGGCACCGACATCCACATCTGGAACTGGGACGACTGGGCGGCGCGGACTGTCCCCCTGGGCCTCGTCACGGGGCACGAATTCGCGGGCGAGATCGTCGAGATCGGCCGCAACGTCGACGGGTTGACCATCGGCCAGCGCTGTTCGGGCGAGGGGCACCTGATCGGCAAGCAGTCGCGCCAGAGCCGGGCCGGCAAGTTCCACCTCGACCCCGCGACGCGGGGGATCGGGGTGAACGAGCAGGGCGCATTCGCCGAATACCTGAAGCTTCCGGCCTTTAACGTCGTGCCGCTGCCTGACGAGATCGATGACGAGATCGGGGCGATCCTCGATCCCTTGGGCAACGCAGTCCACACCGCGTTGAGCTTCGATCTGGTGGGCGAGGACGTGCTGATCACCGGCGCGGGACCCATCGGCATCATGGCCGCCGCGGTGGCCCGCCATGTCGGCGCCCGGCACATCGTCATCACCGACGTCAACCAGGACCGGCTGGACCTCGCCGCGCAAGTGACTGACGTGGTCCCGGTTAACGTCGCCAAGCAGGACCTTCGCGATGTCGAGGGTGTCTTGAAGATGAAGGAAGGCTTCGACGTGGGCATGGAGATGTCGGGCAATCAGGCGGCGCTCGACCAGATGGTCGAGAACATGGTGATGGGCGGGCGGATCGCGATGCTGGGTATCCCGCCTGGCAAGTCGCCGGTCGACTGGAGCCGCATTGTCTTCAAGGCGATCACGATCAAGGGCGTCTACGGGCGCGAGATCTTCGAGACCTGGTACAAGATGATCGCGATGCTGGAAAACGGGCTCGATATCCGCAAGGTGATCACCCACCGGTTCCCCGTCGACGAGTTCCGCGAGGGCTTCGAGATCATGCGCTCGGGCAAAAGTGGCAAGGTCGTGCTCGACTGGACCTAGGCTCCGCCCTTGATGGCTCGGGAATTCTGATGGCATGGCCCCGAATCCATTGCTGGTAAAACGGCCGCTCTTGGCACAGAAATCTGAGGACAGCATCAGGAGAGCGCGATGAACCAGCAGGCGAAGATTCAGCCCCGCGCGAACATGGAACACTGGCAGGAGCGCGTCGACCTGGCAGCCGCGTTCCGCTGGACCGCGCGGCTGAACATGCACGAGGCGGTGGCCAACCACTTCAGCCTTGCCGTCGACGATGTCGGCACGAAGTTCCTGATGAACCCGAACCAGGTGCATTTCAGCCGCATCCGCGCCTCGGACCTGCTGCTCCTCGATGCGAACGACCCCAAGACGATGGAACGCCCCGGTGCGCCCGATCCGACGGCCTGGGGCCTTCACGGCTCGATCCACCGCCTTTGCCCGCATGCGCGCTGCGTCATGCATGTCCATTCCATCCACGCGACGGTTCTGGCCTGCCTTGCCGACAGCAGCCTGCCGCCAATCGACCAGAACACCGCGACCTTCTATGGCCGCTATGTGGTCGACGGGGAGTTTGGTGGTCTCGCCTTCGAGGACGAAGGCGCACGGTGCGCCGGCATGCTGGGCGATCCGAAGATCAAGGTGATGATCATGGGCAATCACGGCGTGCTCGTGATCGGTCGCGACGTGGCCGACACGTTCAACCGGCTCTACTACTTCGAGCGCGCGGCAGACACCTATATCCGCGCGCTTCAGACCGGCCGGCCGCTCCGCGTCATGAGCCCGGAGACCGCCGAGAAGACCGCGCGGGAGCTGGACGACTACCCCGACCAGGCCGAGCGGCACCTGGCCGAATTGAAGGCGATCCTCGACGACGAAGGTTCGACCTACGCAAGCTGACCTCCAACCGTTGTGATGGAGCATCGCTATGACCGACACCGCGCATGACCCCGAGGCCGAACGCTGGCACTACCGGCCCGCGGGGCCGGTCGCGCTCAACCCAATCTTCGCGTGGCCGCCGCAGCCGATGGCGGTCCTGCAGTGGTACCGCGGCGCCTGGCTTCAGGTCACGTCGCTTACCTTGACTTTCGTTCTTGCGCTCGCCGCCTGGCTGTGGGTCCTGCCGCCGCTCGAGCAGATGACAACCTTCCGGCCGGGCTGGATGGCGACCGTCTGGCTCATGAACCTCGTGCCTCAGGCCGCCATCGCCGGGGCGCTTCACTGGTGGCTCTACATCCGCAAAGGGCAGGGGATGCGGACGAAGTTCGATCGCCGCGACCTGACGCGCGACAACGGCTCGTTCACTTTCCGCAATCAGGTATGGGACAATATCTGGTGGACTTTGGGCAGCGCGATCACCGTGGCGACGGCCTACCAGTGGATCGTCTTCTGGGTCATGGCCAACGGCTGGGTCGCGACCGTGACGTGGGCGGGTGCTCCGGTCTGGTTCGTGGTCTGGATGTTCTTCATCCCGATGTGGTCGGGCCTTCACTTCTACTGGGTGCACCGGCTTGAGCACCACCCGCGCCTCTACAAGCGCGTGCATGCCGTGCATCACCGAAACGTCAGTACCGGGCCATGGTCGGGCATATCGAACCACTGGTTCGAAAACAGTCTCTATTTCACCACATATTTCATCCACCTGATCGTGGCGTCGCACCCGCTGCACCTGCTGTTCCACGCTTTTTTCCAGCAGGTCAGCCCCGTCTTGTCCCATTCGGGCTTTGAGAAGATCATCGCCAAGGACACCGAAGCGGCGCGGGCAGGGGACTTCTTCCACCAGCTCCACCACCGCTATTTCGAGTGCAATTACGGGACGTCCGAAATCCCCTTCGACAGGTGGTTCGGCACCTATCACGACGGATCGGCCGCCGCGACGGAGCGCACCCGGGCGTTCAAGAAGCAGATGTACACGCGGTAGCGGGGCGCCGATGCCGGTGTCTTAGTACTGCGCATCCTGCGCGGCACCCGTCACCGCTTCACCGGCTGACTCGATGTCACGCCCGGCACCTTCGACGGTCTCACAGGCGGACAGGACGAAGGCGGAAAGGACGACGAGGGCGGAAAAGGCATTCCTTATCATGGTGTCTCCAATGCTGTTGCCACGGGATTTGAACGCGGCAGGCAGGCATTTGTTCCGCGCAGAAAGCGCCTCTGCCAGAGCGGGCGCAGGCACACCAAATCTTGTGTCTGCTGCGTGACAATGCCCCCCGGAACACCTATAAGATGGACAGCAAAAACCGGGGCGAGCGGGTATGACCGAAGAGACGCAGAAGCCGAACGAATACGGCGCCGATTCCATCAAGGTTCTCAAGGGGTTGGAAGCTGTCCGCAAGCGGCCGGGCATGTATATCGGCGACACTGACGACGGCTCGGGTCTGCATCACATGGTCTACGAGGTCGTCGACAACGGCATCGACGAGGCGCTGGCCGGTCACGCGGACTTCGTGAAGGTTCGGATTCACGCCGACGATTCCGTCTCGGTCCGCGACAACGGGCGCGGAATTCCGACCGATATGCACCCCTCCGAAGGCGTCTCGGCCGCCGAGGTCATCATGACCCAGCTTCATGCCGGCGGGAAGTTCGACCAGAACAGCTACAAGGTCTCGGGCGGCCTGCACGGTGTCGGCGTGTCCGTCGTGAACGCGCTGTCCGACTGGCTGGAACTGCGCATCTGGCGCGGCGGCAAGGAATGGTTCGCGCGGTTCGAGCACGGCGAAACGGTCGAGCCGCTGAGGGCCGTCGGCGACGCCGCGCCCGGCGAGAAGGGGACCGAGGTGCGGTTCCTCGCCTCGTCCCGGACAAACGGCCCGCAGGGCACGTTCTCTGACCTCGACTACAGCTTCAAGACGCTCGAGACGCGGCTTCGCGAACTCGCCTTTCTGAATTCCGGCGTGAAGATCATCATCGAGGACAATCGCGGCGCAGAGCTGCAGAAGACGGAGCTCTTTTACGACGGCGGCGTGCGCGAATTCGTCAAGTATCTCGACCGGCACAAGACGCCGCTCATGCCCGAGCCGATCTTCATGACCGGCGAACGCAGCGGCATCGGCGTCGAGGTCGCGATGTGGTGGAACGACAGCTACCACGAGACCGTGCTGCCGTTCACGAACAATATTCCGCAGCGCGACGGCGGCACCCATTTGGCGGGCTTTCGCGGCGCGCTGACGCGTACGATCAACGGCTACGCGCAATCCTCCGGCATCGCCAAGCGCGAAAAGGTCGACTTCACCGGCGACGACGCGCGCGAGGGGCTGACTTGCGTCCTGTCGGTGAAGGTGCCGGACCCCAAATTCTCGTCGCAGACGAAGGACAAGCTCGTGAGCTCCGAGGTCCGCCCCGCGGTCGAGAACATCGTCAACGAGAAACTCAGCGAATGGTTCGAAGAGCATCCGAACGAAGCGAAGGGCATCGTCGGCAAGATCATCGAAGCCGCGCTGGCGCGCGAGGCGGCGCGCAAGGCGCGCGAACTGACGCGGCGGAAAACGGCGATGGATGTCGCCTCGCTGCCCGGCAAGCTCGCCGATTGCCAGGAGAAGGACCCCGCCCTGTCGGAGCTGTTCCTCGTCGAGGGCGACAGCGCGGGCGGATCGGCCAAGCAGGGGCGTGAGCGCAAGAACCAGGCCGTGCTGCCCCTGCGCGGCAAGATCCTCAACGTCGAACGCGCGCGCTTCGACCGGATGCTGTCGTCGGACCAGATCGGCACGCTGATCACCGCGCTCGGCAGCGGCATCGGGCGCGACGAATTCAACCTCGGCAAGCTGCGCTACCACAAGATCATCATCATGACCGACGCCGACGTCGACGGCGCCCATATCCGCACTCTGCTGCTGACCTTCTTCTTCCGTCAGATGCCGGAACTGATCGAGCACGGCCATCTCTTCATCGCCGAGCCGCCGCTCTACAAGGTCGCCCGCGGCAAGTCCGAGGTCTATCTCAAGGATCAGGCCGCGCTCGAGGAATACCTCATAGGGCAGGGCGTCGAGGGCGCGGTCCTCCGGCTTGGCTCCGGTGAGGAGATAGTCGGCCAGGATCTCGCCCGCGTCGTCGACGAGGCGCGCGTGGTTCGGCGCATCCTGCAGGCCTTCCCGACGCATTACCCGATGCACATCCTCGAACAGGCGACGATCGCCGGCGCGCTCGTGCCCGGCCGGGTCGATGCCGACGCGCAGGGCGTGGCCAATGAGGTCGCCCAGCGGCTCGACGAGGTGGCGGTCGAATACGAACGCGGATGGCAGGGCCGCCCGACGCAGGATCACGGTCTGCGCTTCACCCGTTCGGTCCGCGGCGTTGAAGAGGTCCGCACCCTCGACGGCCAGGTGCTGCGCTCGGGCGAGGCGCGGCGGCTCGCGACCCATACCGACGGGCTACGCGAAGTCTACGGTGCGCTGGCGCGGCTCGTCAGGAAAGACCGAGAACAGGCGATCCACGGCCCGATCGAGCTTCTGAAGGCGATCCTCGATGAAGGCGAAAAGGGCCTGACGCTCCAGCGCTACAAAGGCTTGGGCGAGATGAATCCCGACCAGCTCTGGGAAACCACGCTCGATCCTGCCGCGCGCGTCCTGAACCAGGTCCGGATCGAAGATCTGGCCGAGGCCGACGACCTCTTCACGAAGCTCATGGGCGATGTCGTGGAGCCGCGCCGCGAATTCATTCAGACGAATGCGCTGAGCGTGGAAAACCTGGATTTCTGAGGTACTGCACGAACCCGCGGTTCACGGTGCTACGGCCCTTGCTGGAGCCCAACCGGCTGGCCCAGTGCTGATGACGGCGGGCCGGACGTGACCAAAGGAAAGGGCCGCGCAAGGGCGGCCCTTCCTGAAATCCATTCATGCGCCGCGAGAGGCGCGGGCCCGCGGGCTCAGCTGTTGACGCTGTCCTTCAGCGCCTTGGCGATCGAGACCTTCACGACCCTGTCGGCCGCCTTCATCATCGTCTCGCCCGTGGCGGGGTTGCGCACCTGACGCTCGGGCCGGGCGCGGCACTGCACCTTGCCGATGCCGGGAAGTGTGACGGCGCCACCGGAGGCCACTTCGCGGGTCACCACGGCGGTGATGGCGTCGAGGGCCGCCGAAGCGGTTTTCTTGTCCGACCCCATTTCTTCGGCCAGGCTGGCAACGAGCTGGGTCTTGGTCATCGGTTTCGACATGTCTGTCTCCTCACTGTGCCCCGTTGCTTGGGGGGTCATCGGTAACATTTAGCCTTATATTGTGTTCCTACACAACGTTTTGTGGCTCATGGCAAGAGATTTCCGGCGATTTATAGCGATTTTTCGCCTTCTGAGGCGTGTTCGCCGGCACTTTTCGGGCATTTTCAAAGAAAGGCGGTCTCTTCGAAGCTGCGCAACTTTCGGCTGTGTATGCGTTCTAACGGCATTTCGCGCAAGCGTTCCATTGCGCGAACCCCGATCAGCAGGTGGCGCGACACCTGCGTGCGGTAGAACTCCGTCGCCATGCCGGGGAGCTTGAGTTCGCCGTGCAGGGGCTTGTCGGAGACGCAGAGAAGCGTGCCGTAGGGCACGCGGAACCGGAACCCGTTCGCGGCGATCGTGGCACTTTCCATGTCGAGCGCGATGGCACGGGACAGGCTTAGGCGATGCACCGGCCCGGTCTGGTCGCGCAATTCCCAGTTGCGGTTGTCCACGGTCGCGACCGTACCCGTGCGCATGATGCGCTTGAGGTCGAACCCATCCATATGCGCGACCTCGGCCACCGCCTCCTGCAGCGCGATCTGGATCTCGGCGAGCGCGGGGATCGGCACCCAGACCGGAAGGTCGTCATCCAGCACCTTGTCCTCGCGCAGATAGGCATGAGCGAGAACGAAATCGCCTAGGGATTGGCTGTTTCTCAGGCCCGCACAGTGGCCGACCATCAGCCAGGCGTGCGGCCGCAGCACCGCAATATGGTCCGTCGCGGTCTTCGCGTTCGACGGCCCCACGCCGATGTTGACGAGCGAGATGCCTTGACCGCCCCGGCGCTTGAGGTGGTAGGTCGGCATCTGCGGCAATTTCGTAAGGATCGGAATGTCGCCGTCAGCGGTCGTGATCTCGTGGTTCCCGGGCGTCACGAAGGACGTGTAGCCCGAAGCGGGCTCGGCGAGCATCTGGCGCGCGAACGCCTCGAACTCGTCGACATAGAACTGGTAGTTGGTGAACAGCACATGGTTCTGGAAATGCTCCGGAACCGTCGCGGTGTAGTGCGACAGCCGCGCCAGCGAATAGTCGACGCGCTGAGCGGTGAACGGCGCTAGATGCCAGGATCCGTCGGGATTGGGCTGCGCGGTCCCGTTGACGATGTCGTCGTTGGTCGTCGACAGGTCCGGCACGTCGAAGACGTCGCGGAGTGAGAAGTCCAGCACACCTTCCTGCGGGACAGCGAGGTCTGGGTTCGACGTGACGGCGAAATGGACGGGGATCGGCGTCGCGCTCGGCCCCACGATAACCGGAACGCCGTGGTTGCGGATCAGGATGCCGAGCTGCTGGATCAGGTAGTTGCGAAACAGGTCGGGCCGCGTGATCGTCGCGGCATAGGTGCCCGGAACCGCCACATGCCCAAAGCTCAGCCGGCTGTCGGCCTTGGCGTGGGTCGCCGTCGTGATCCGGACCTCGGGGTAGAAGGCCCGCACACTCGCATCGGGACGCACGCCCGCCAGCGCATCGGCAAAGCGGTCATTGAGGAACCGCGTCGCTTGGGAATAGAGCGCCTCGAGTCGGGAAACCGCCGCCTCGGCGTCGAAGAACGCCTCGGGCGCGGCGGCGTCGGGCATCAGAATCGGCAGCTTGTCGGGAGCGTTCATGGGGCTGGTATCCTCGTCATGCCGGCGCCGGGCGCAACCGCTCGCCGCCGGCTCTCCGCGCCGGTGTGCAGATCGGTGCAGGTCTCGGGATCGGGCAAGGACGTTCCATGCCGAAACGTGCCAGATCGCCCCGACCGCCGCAAGGCCGAGCCGGCGCATCGCCCGAACGAATGGCAGATCGAAATTGGCTCGCGGCGGCGGTTCAGGCCTTCCGCCTCTTGTCCGGCCGTTCGCGGGGTCCGGGAAGGTATTCGACGCCGCCCGAATGCCGGATCGGCTGCGGATAGAGCGTCATCAGCGTCAGAACCTCATCGGGCATCTCGGTCGAGACCGGCAGGCCCAGCGCCGCCGCCTCCTCCGCCGGGATCGGATAGTCGTGCGTCCATGTCCCCGAGGCGAGCTTGAGCGCCAGCGCCTCCGCCTCCCCTCTCGGCATCCGGACGGCAAGCAGCTTCGTTGCCGCCCGGATTACCTGGTCGAGCGCCTTGCGGCCGACATCGGCTAGGATCAGCGTCTCGTCGTCAAGCTCGGCCACCGGTTTCGCCTCCACCGCCTTGATGATCGAGGCCGCGGGGAGCTGGCCGATCTGCGGGTCGATCGGGCCGAGGACGGAATGCTCGCACATCACGATTTCATCCGCCGCCATCGCGATAAGGGTGCCGCCCGACATCGCGTGATGCGGCACGAAGACCGTGACCTTGCCGTTGTGCGCCTCGACTGCGCGGGCGATCTGAAGCGCCGCCAGAACCAGTCCGCCAGGCGTGTGAAGCACGATGTCGAGGGGCATGTCGTCATCCGTCATGCGGATCGCGCGCAGCACGTCCTCGCTGTCCTGAATGTCGATGTAGCGCACGATAGGAAAGCCCAGAAGGCGCATCGTCTCCTGCCGGTGCACCATCGCGATCACGCGGCTGCCGCGCTTTTTCTCGAACCGCGAGATCATCGACAAGCGCTGAATGTCGGTCAGCTTGCGCGCGATGAGCGGTTGGACGATCGAGAGAATCAGGACAAGCCAGAGCGCGTCCGAGATCGAGAAATCCATCGCTTAACCCTTTGTCTCGCGGGCGCGGTCCGCATGGCCAAGATCGCGGCCAGGATCGAGCACGTCGCGCACGCGCTGCTTCAGTTCTGCCGCGTCTGGAAATCCGCCGTCGGTCTTGCGCTCCCAGATGAGCCGGTCGCCGAGCCGGATCTCGAAAATTCCGCCAGTGCCCGGAATCAGCGTGACGCCGCCGAGGTCCTCCCCGAACGTCGACAACAGCTCCTGCGCCATCCAGCCGGCGCGTAAAAGCCAGTTGCACTGGCGGCAATACGTGATGGAGATCACGGGTTTGGTCATATCGCCTTCCCTCTCGGGCGGCCATTTGGCCACGGCGGTCGCCGCCTGCCAAGGGAGAAATCCGCTCGACCGATTCGCAACAAAGTTGCTCATTTTGGCGCTTTGGCAGGCGTTCGGCGGATATCATCGCGGATTTCTGGCGCACGCGGCGTTCGAATCCTTGGCGTGCCGGCCCGGTTTCTGGCATTGTGTCGCTGGACGTGCCGGGGGTCCGCCCCGGAGCGAAACGTTTGACTTGTGACCGGAAAGAAAAATCTCATGACCAAGACCATTTCCAGCATCATCATTTTCACACTGACAATTGCCACGCTGCCCAGCGCAGCCATGGCCTATATCGGACCCGGCGTTGGTGCCGGGGCGATCGCCGCCGTCATCGGCGTTCTCGGCTCCGTATTTCTCGCCATCGTCGCGGTACTCTACTATCCGATCAAGCGGATGATGAAGGGGCGCAAGGCGCGGGCGGAAAAGTCGTCCCAGCCGGGCAAGCCTGCCGAATAAATGATCTGGATCTATGTTCTCGTTGCTGCGGCGCTTGCGAGCGAGGCGTTTCTGCGCCTGCCGCTCATTCCCGTAATCCGCCGCGTCACCGAAACATCGCGCAAGTCCAGCCGCGTGCTGACGTCCAAGCGCATCTCGGATCACTGGAAGGAAAAGATTCTGCCCTCCTACGCCTGGGTGATCGGCAAGGGATCGGTCCAGTTCTTCGCGATGCTGTGCCTCGCGCTTCTGCCGGTCGCCGCGCTCGGTCTCATCTTTCCCGGCGGCATGTCGGCCTGGGTGGCGGCGCTGATGCGGCCGGCGGTCATCGCGGTCCTCTGCATTGGCTCGATCCTCTATATCTGGCTCAGGCTGAAGGTGGCGCGTGCCTGACTATTCCGCGCTCGACCGTATGCTGCACAGGCTCGCGCTCGCGTCCCCGATGCGGGCCGAGATGCTGCACGACATCGAGCGCGGGATGTATCTGAAAGTCGCGCCCGAGGACAACGGCCGGCACGTTTTCGTCACCGGGCTGGCACGTGCCGGCACGACGATTCTCATGCGCGAGATCCACCGGACGGGCGCCTTCGGCTCGCTCACCTATGCCGACATGCCCTTCGTGCTCGCCCCCAATCTCTGGGCGAAGATCAGCCGCAAGGGCCGGACGCCGGGCAAGAAGGCCGAGCGCGCGCATGGCGACGGGATCGAGGTCGACACCCAAAGCCCCGAAGCGCTCGACGAGGTCTACTGGCGGATGTTCGACGGCGCCGCCTATATCGGCGCCGATGGGCTGAAGCCGCACGAGCCAACCGAGGAGCTCATCGACGGCTACCGCGATCTTATCCGGCTGGTTTTGCTCAGGACCGACCGCTGGCGCTATGTCTCGAAGAACAACAACAACATCCTGCGCCTCGGCGCGCTCGCCCGCGCGATGCCCGAGGCGCAGTTCCTCGTGCCGCTCCGCCAGCCGCTCGCCCACGCCGCGAGCCTCTTGGGCCAGCACCGCCGCTTCCGCGACGCCGATCCCTTCACACGCGACTACATGACCTGGCTCGGCCACCACGAATTCGGCGCGACCCACCGGCCCTTTCTCTTCGGCGCGCGGCCCGAGGGCGATCCGGACGGCATGGACTACTGGCTTCGGCTGTGGGTCGCGGCCTATTCCGCGCTCGACCGCACCGAGGCGGAGGCGAACAACGTCTGCTTCGTGCCGTATGAGGCGCTCTCTGCCGATCCCGCGATCTGGCAGGCAATCGCGCGCCGCATCGGGGTGAAGGCCGGCCCGGCTGCAGAGCTTCGGCGGGTGAGCGACAAGGACCCCGAAACGCACGATGCCGACCTCGCCCGCGAGGCCGCCGAGCTGCATGACCGGCTCGAGGCGCGCGGATTCGCGGCGCTCACGCCGGATGCCCCCGCAGCGGCGGAAGCCGCGAGCTCCTGATCGCTACGACTTCCGGAAACTCACGACCCAGCCGCTGTCATCCCGGTGCTCGCCCTCCGCGCCCGGCCCGTAGATCCGGAACGGCTCGGTCCTGAACCCGGCGATCCGGTCGGCCAGCCCGGCGAAATGTGCGGCGAACCCGGCCGTCTCGTAGAACACGCCATGGACCGTGACCGCGAAGATCCCACCGGGCCGCGTCACCCTCAATAGCTCGTCGAACGCCTCAGGCCCGACATGGCCGGTCGTGAACGTTCCCGCGCTCACGCAGCCCGCATAGGCGGCGTCGCCGAGGGCCAGTTCCCGGGTCAGGTCGCCCACGATCGTCCGCCGGTAGACGCCCTTCTCCGCCGCCGTCTCCAGCATCTCGGCCGATATGTCGAGCCCGTCGACCGGACCGATCCCCGCCTCCGCCAGCGACTCGCCGACCAGCCCGGTCCCCGCGCCAACGTCGAGAACCGGCCCCTGACCGCCCAGCGCCACATAGGCGGCGGCGATTACCGCAGGGCTCTGGTAGCTCATCGCCTCGGCGAAATCGCTGTCGTAGCTAGCCGCCCAGTCGCGGTAGTAGCGCACCGAATCCGCAGGCGTCCTCAGCGCGTAGGCGCCGTCGAGATCGTGTTCGTCGTCTGTCATGACCTCATCCCGCCATCCCGGCCGCGCAGGGTCAAGCCGCGTCGAAGTCCAGGACCAGCTTCTCGGTCACCGGCCGCGACTGGCAGGCGAGCGTGTAGCCCGCCTCGATCTCCCACGGCTCGAGCGAATAGTTCACCGCCATCTCGGCCTGGCCCTCCACCACCTTGCAGCGGCAGGTGCAGCACATCCCGCCGTGGCACGACCACGGCAGGTCCACCCCCTGCCGCGCCGCCGCGTCGATGATGCCGGTATCCTTGTCCTCGTAGCGGAACGCGCGCCGCCGCCCATCGTGCACGACCTCCACCGCCGCGCCCTTCGCCGCCACCGCCTCCGCTGCCTTAGACGGCGTACGAGGCGCGTCGCCCGACGGGGTGAAATGTTCCTGATGGATGCGCTCCGGCGCGACGCCCATCGCCGCGAGCCCCGCCGACAGCGTCTCGATCATCCCGCCCGGCCCGCAGAGGAAGACGCCCTTAGCCCCCTTCGGGTCGATCACCCCCGCCGCCGCCAGCGCCGCGAGCTTCTCCGCGTCGATCCGGCCGTTCAGCAGTTCCACGTCCTGAAACTCCCGGCTCAGCACATGGATCACGGAGAACCGGCCCATGTATCGGTCCTTGAGCGCGTCGAGCGCGGCGCGGAACATGATCGTCTCGACGCTTCGGTTGCCGTAGACAAGCGTCACGAGGCCGCCCGCCTTCAGTGCCGCCGCCGCAATCGCCATCATCGGCGTGATCCCCGACCCCGCCGCGATGAGCAGGACGTCGCACTCGCCGCGCCAGAAGAACCGCCCCTCCGGCGCCATCACCTGAAGCCGGTCGCCGGGCCTCAGCCCCCGGGCGAATTCCGAAAACGCCCCGCCGCGAAGATGCTTCACCCCGACCGACAGGGCCTCGCCGGGGCCCGAGGCGATGGAGTAGGACCGGCGGACGTCCTGCCCGTCGACCGTGGCCCGCAGCGTCAGGTGTTGGCCCGGCTCGAAGGCGAAGGCGTCGCGGAGCGGCCCGGGCAGATCGAAGATGATCCGGACCGCCTCTGCCGTCTCCGGCCCGACCTCACGGATCGCCAGCTCATGAAACGCCATGCCCGCCCCTCAGATGCACTTGAAGTAGTCGAACGGCTCGGAGCACTCCGAGCAGCGGTAAAGCGCCTTGCAGGCGGTCGAGCCGAACTCGCTGACCCGTTCCGTCGCCTCCGATCCGCAGCGCGGGCAGGCGACGACCGGCGCGGTGAAGAGCGACGCCCTGCCGCCCGCGACCGGCGGCGCGATGCCATAGGCGCGAAGCTTCTCGCGCCCTTCCGCGCTGATCCAGTCGGTGGTCCAGGCAGGCGCCAGCACGCGCTCGATCCGCGCCTCGATGCCCGCCTCACGCAGCGCCGCCTCGACGGCGAGTTCGATCGCCACCACCGCAGGACAGCCGGAATAGGTCGGCGACAGGCGCACTACGATCTTGCCCTCCTCCTCCGCGACCCCGCGCAGGATGCCGAGATCGGCGACCGTCACCACGGGGATCTCCGGGTCAGGCACGGAACCGGCGATCTCGGCCACGTGAGTAAGGTCGCCGCTCACCAGACCGCCCCCCGATGGACGCGCGCGACCGATTGCATCTCGGCCAGTAGATGCCCCAGATCCTCGCCATGCAGTCCCGCGCGGCCGCCCGACTGCATGTGGACGCCGTCGGGCAGCGTAAGCCGCGCTTCGGCGAAGACGGTCCCGATCAACCGATCCCAATCCGCGTAGATCTCCGCCCGGACCGGTAAGACACCCGCCGCCTCGGCGGCCCGCGCCGCCAGTGAGCTCTCGAACAACTCCCCCGTGTAGCGGTGCAGCGCATCGACCGCGCGGGCCAGCCGCGCCGCGCTCTCCTCCGTCCCGTCGCCCAGCCGGATCACCCATTCCCCGGCATGGCGGACGTGATAGGCGACCTCCTTCACCGCCTTCCCGGCAATCCCGCGCAGCGCCTCGTCCGCGCTCGACATGGCCGCGCGCCAATACGGCTCCATGAACGCGGCGAAGTAGAGCTGACGCAGCATCGTCGCCGCGAAGTCGCCGTTCGGCCGCTCGACGAGCAGGCAGTTGCGATACTCCCGCTCACCGCGGAAATACGCGAAATCGTCCTCGCCTCGCCCTCTGCCCTCGATCTCTCCCGCCCGCGCATAAAGCCCGCGCGCCGCTCCGATCAAATCCAGCGCCATGTTTGGCAGCGCCAGATCCTCCTCCAGCATCGGCGCGTGGCCGCACCACTCCGACAGCCGGTGACCGAGCACCAGACAGTCGTCCGCGACTTCCAGAAGCGCCTCGTGGACCATCACATGTGCCCCACTTCGTCCGGGACCTCGTAGAAGGTCGGATGGCGGTAGATCTTGTCACCCGTCGGCGCGAACATCTCGTCGGCATGGTCAGGGTCAGAGGCCGTGATCGCCGCCGACGGTACGACCCAGATCGAATTGCCCTCGCCGCGCCGCGTGTAGACGTCCCGCGCCGCCTGCAATGCCATTACGGCATCGGCGGCGTGGAGCGATCCCACATGCTTGTGCGCCAGCCCGTTCCGGGGCCGGATAAACACTTCCCAAAGCGGTGTTTCTGCCATGTTCTCTTCTTCTGTTTGAAAATACCTCACGGGGGTCCGGGGGTGTGAAACCCCCGGGTCGCTCGCCGCCTATTCCGCCGCGACGTTCCGCGCGGCGCGCTTCGCCGCATGGGCCAGGGCCGCCTCGCGTACCCAGGCGCCGTCGTCCCAGGCCTTCTTCCGCGCCGCGATCCGGTCGCGCGCCATCGGGCCTTCGCCCTCCACCACGCGCCAGAACTCGTCCCAGTCGATCGACCCGTGACGATAGCCGCCGCGGCCCTCGTTCAGCGTTTCATCCCAGCGCAGCTCCGGATCGGGCACCGTCAGCCCAAGATACTCCGCCTGAGGCACCGTCGCGTCGATGAACTTCTGTCTCAACTCGTCATTCGTGAACCGCTTGATCTTCCAGGTCATCGACTGCTCGGTATGGGGGCTGTCGGCGTCATGCGGCCCGAACATCATCAGCGAGGGCCACCACCAGCGGTCGAGCGCATCCTGCGCCATCGCCCTCTGCGCCTCCGTGCCACGGCACAGCGTCAGCATGATCTCGAAGCCCTGCCTCTGGTGGAACGACTCCTCCTTGCAGATGCGGATCATCGCGCGGGCATAGGGCCCGAAGGAACAGCGGCACAAGGGAATCTGGTTCATGATCGCCGCGCCGTCCACGAGCCAGCCGATCGCGCCTATATCGGCCCAAGTCAGCGTCGGATAATTGAAGATCGAGGAATACTTGGCCTTCCCGGCCAGAAGCTCCTCGGTCATCTCGTCGCGTGTCACGCCGAGCGTCTCGGCCGCGCAATAGAGATAGAGCCCGTGTCCCGCCTCGTCCTGCACCTTGGCCAGCAGCACCGCCTTGCGCTTCAAGGACGGCGCGCGGGTGATCCAGTTGCCCTCGGGCAGCATGCCGACGATCTCGGAATGCGCGTGCTGGCCGATCTGGCGCACCAGCGTGCGGCGATAGCCCTCGGGCATCGCGTCCTTCGGCTCGATCTTTTCCTCGGCGTCGATACGCGCCTGGAAGGCCGCAAGGAACTCCTCCGTCTCTTCGGTCCGCCCGTCGGCGCCGATCAGACCCTGACTGTACATGCGCGTCCTCCTGAGGTGCCCATAATACGTTACTAATCGCCTCAGTCCAATCACATTTCGTAACGGAAAGGGCCCTTGCGCGCCCCGATCGCAGCCGGGATAGTCCGGCCATGACCGGATCGCTCCTGTCCCTTGGCCACGGCTATTCCGCCGCAGCACTTGCCCGCCGGCTCGAAGGCTGGCGGATCATAGGCACGACGCGGCGGACAGAGAAGGCCGACAGGCTCCGCCGGCAGGGGATAGAGGCGCTTCTCTGGCCGGGCGAGGATCTATCCCGGGCGATTGCCGGGGCCACCCACATCCTCGCCTCGATCGCGCCGGGAGATGCGGGCGACCCCGTCCTTGCCGACTACGCCGACACCATCGCCGCGGCCTCACCGCATCTGAAGTGGGTCGGCTATCTCTCCACGACCGGCGTCTACGGCGACCACCAGGGCGGATGGGTGGACGAGACGACGCCGCTCACGCCCACGACGAAGCGCGGCCGCATCCGCGTCATAGCCGAGCGCCAGTGGCAGGACCTCGCGGCGCGCGCCGGACTGCCCCTTCACATCTTTCGCCTCGCCGGGATCTACGGCCCCGGCCGCGGCCCGTTCGAAAAGGTGCGGAACGGCACTGCCCGCCGCATCATCCGGGAAAACCAGTATTTCAGTCGCATCCATGTCGAGGATATCGCGACCGTGCTCGCGGCCTCCATCGCCCGGCCCGATCCCGGCGCCATCTACAACGTCGCCGACGACGACCCCTCGCCGCCCGAGGAGGTTCTCGCCGAGGCCGCCCGTCTCCTCGGCCTGCCGCCGCCGCCTGAAGTGCCCTTCGAAGAAGCTGATCTGACGCCGCTTGCGCGGAGTTTCTACACGGAGTCGAAGCGCGTCCGGAACGAGAAGATCAAAAGCGCACTCGGGGTCAAGTTGGCTTACCCGGACTACCAGGCGGGACTGAAGGCGCTGTTGCGGGACACGGGATAGGTCGCGCGCCGGTCAGGCCCGCACCAGCCGCTCGTATTCCGTGGCCACCCGCTTCGTCAGCTCGCCGACCTCGAAGCTGTAGTCCCCGATCGATCCGACCGGCGTGACTTCGGCCGCCGTGCCGGTCAGCCAGCACTGCTCAAAGCCTTCCAGCTCCTCGGGCATGATGTGGCGCTCGTTCACCTTGATCTGCATGTCCTTCAGCATCTGGATGACCGTCTGCCGGGTCAGGCCGTTCAGGAAGCAGTCGGGCTTGGGCGTATGGACCTCGCCCTCCTTGACGAAGAAGATGTTGGCGCCCGTCGCCTCGGCGACATAGCCGCGATAGTCGTACATCATCGCGTCGGAACAGCCCTTGGCCTCGGCCGCGTGCTTCGACATCGTGCAGATCATGTAGAGCCCCGCCGCCTTCGCCTCGCACGGGATCGTCGCCGGGTCGGGCCGCCGCCACTTGGCGATGTCGAGCTTCGCACCCTTCATCTTGGCATCACCGTAATAGCTGCCCCATTCCCAGGCCGCGACCGCCATGCGGACCGGGTTGCGCTTGGCCGCGACGCCCATGTCCTCGCCCGCGCCGCGCCAGGCCAGCGCCCTAACATAGGCGTTGTCCCAGCCATTGGCCTTCAGCACCGCCTCTTTCGCGGCCTCGATCTGATCGACCGTGTAGGGGATCGGCATGTCGAGCAGCTCGCCCGACCGCAAAAGCCGCGCGGAATGTTCCCGGCTCTTGAAGATCTTGCCGTCGTAGCAGCGCTCGCCCTCGAATACCGAAGAGGCGTAGTGCATGGCGTGGGTCAGGATGTGCACTTTGGCGTCGCGCCATTCCACGAGCTCGCCGTCCATCCAGATCTTGCCGTCGCGATCGTCATAGGCCCCAACCATTCCGTCCTCCTCGGGTGCGCCCGTTTGCGAAAATTGCGCGAATTAGGTCCACATCGGACACATTGTTGCGCCAAATCCGGCATTCGCTAACAGTTGAGTCTTGGAAAGTCAACATCACTGACATAAAATCGCCTCGTGAAGGGTAACAGGCGAAGAAAGCCGGGGGATCAGTGCGATGGCGGTGGGCAGTCCGGGGACGCAGAGCGGCGAGAGCCTCCTGTTCCTGACCGACGAACAGTTGAGAAAGGGAATCGAGGCGATGTTCTTCGCCTATCGCGCCTTCACGGCCGATCCCGACCGGATTCTCGAAAACTACGAATATGGCCGCGCCCATCACCGGGCGATCCACTTCATTAACCGCCAGCCGGGGCTGACGGTGAACACGCTCCTGACGACACTCGGTGTGACCAAGCAGTCGCTGAACCGGGTGCTGAGGACGCTCGTCGAAGACGGGCTCGTCGAGGCCCGCGTGGGCCGCCGCGACAAGCGCGAACGCAACCTGTTCCTGACCCAGAAGGGGGCCGAGCTGGAACGCGAACTCTCAGACGCCCAGCGCGCCCGGATGCGAGCGGCCTACCGCGCGGCGGGTCCGACGGCGGTCGCGGGCTTCCGGCAGGTCCTCGAAGCGATGATGGACCCCGAGATCAGGCGGTACTATCAATCGATGAAGGATGGTGCGGCATGAGTGAACAGCCCGACGTGCATCTGCTGATCGTCGATGACGACGAGCGCATCAGGAGCCTCCTGCAGAAATTCCTCGTGCGGCATGGCTTCTGGGTATCTGCTGCGCGCGACGCCGCGCATGCCCGGCGGCTGCTCGGGGGGCTGGAATTCGACCTGATCGTGCTCGACGTGATGATGCCCGGCGAGGACGGGATCAGCTTCACCCGCGATCTGCGCGAGACGATGCAGACGCCGATCCTGCTGCTCACCGCGCGGGGCGAGACCTCGGACCGTATCACGGGGCTCGAGGCCGGGGCGGACGACTACCTCTCCAAGCCTTTCGAGCCCAAGGAACTGCTGCTCCGGATCAATGCCATCCTCCGCCGCGCGCCGCTTGAGGCGACGCCGAAGGTGCCGAAGGTGCTGCATCTCGGACAGGTGCGCTACGACGTCGACCGGGGCGAGATGTGGCACGGCGACATCCAGGTCCGGCTGACCGCGACGGAGGCCGCGCTGATGCGGATCTTCGCCGCTCGTCCGGGCGAACCGGTCAGCAGGGGCGAGCTTGTGGAAGACCTGAATCGCGGCACCGGGCGGGGTGAAAGCGGACAAAGCCAGGAACGCGCGGTCGACGTCCAGATCACCCGGCTGCGCCGCAAGTTCGAGGCGGACCCGAAGCAGCCGCGCTATCTTCAGACGGTGCGCGGTGCGGGCTACATGCTCGCGCCCGAATGAGGTGGGCGACAGCCGGCTGCACCGGCACCAGCGCCTGACAAGAGGGGGACAGGCACATGAGCACGATCCTATATACGCACGCATCGAGCCTCTCCCACGTGACGCCGCCCGGCCATCCCGAAAGGGTGGAGCGGATGCATGCGGTCGCCGCCGCGCTTTCGGATACGGAGTTCGCCGCGCTCGACCGGCGCGAGGCGCCCCAGGCCGCGGCCGACGAGGTGCTGCGCGGCCACTCCATCGCCTATGTCGACCGGATCCGCGCCGCGCAGCCCGACGACGGCTGGTCCCAGCTCGATCCCGATACGTTCATGGCGCCCGCGTCGTGGGAAGCCGCACTCCGCATCGTCGGCGCGGCCGAGGCGGCGGTCGACGCCGTGCTCGCGGGCGAGGCCGCGAACGCCTTCGTCGCCATGCGCCCGCCCGGACACCACGCCGAACGCGAGCGCGCAATGGGGTTCTGCCTCTTCGGCACGGTCGCGATCGCGGCGAAATATGCGCTCGACCATCACCGGCTGGGCCGTGTCGCGGTTCTCGATTTCGACGTCCACCACGGCAACGGAACGCAGGACATCCTCTGGGACGAGCCGCGCGCGATGTTCGTCTCGTCCCACCAGATGCCGCTCTATCCCGGCACCGGCGCGGCCTCGGAAACCGGCGCGCATGGCCAGATCGTCAACCTGCCTCTCGGTCCCGGCACGGGCGGGCACGAGATGCGCGCGGCGTGGGAAAGTGCGCTTCCCCAGGTCGCTGAATTCGAGCCCGAGCTGATCCTGGTCTCCGCAGGCTTCGACGCCCATCGCGACGACCCGCTGGCCAACCTCAACTGGACCGGCCCCGACTTCGCCTGGATCACCCACGCGATCATGGACGTTGCCGAGGATTGCTGCTCCGGCCGGGTGGTATCCTCCCTCGAGGGTGGCTATGATCTCGACGCGTTGGGCGCCTCGGTCGCCCTGCATGTGAAGGTGCTGATGGAGCGGGGCGCATGAGCGACATTTCCAAGATGAGCTTCGAAGAGGCCATGAAGGCGCTGGAAGCGGTCGTGCGCGACCTCGAATCCGGCAATGTCGAGCTGGAGAAGTCCATCGCGCTCTATGAGCAGGGCGCCAAGCTCAAGGCGCATTGCGAAAAGAAGCTGAAAGAGGCCGAGGAGAAGGTCGCCAAGATCACCCTCGGGACCGACGGCCAGCCCACCGGAACCGAACCGGTCGAAGGGCTCTAGTGTTCCCAGACCGTCTGAAAACGGCGCAGGACGGCGTTCAGGCCGCGCTCGACGCGGCGCTGGCGGCGCGCGCCGAGGTGGCGGTGATCCACGCGATGCGCTATGCGCTGAAGGGCGGCAAGCGGCTCCGCGCCTTTCTCGTTCTCGAAGGCGCGGCCCTGCACGGACTGGCCGCGAAGACGGCCATGCCCGCCGCCGCCGCCGTCGAGGCGCTGCATGCCTATTCGCTCATCCACGACGACCTGCCGTGCATGGACGACGACGATCTCAGGCGCGGCCGTCCGACCGTGCATGTGGAGTGGGACGAGGCGACGGCGGTCCTTGCCGGCGACGCGCTCCAGACCCTCGCCTTCGAGCTTTGCACCGACCCGGTGCTGGGCCCTGCCGACCGCCGGATCGAGCTTGTGCGGTCCCTCGCCCTCGCCTCGGGCGCCGAGGGCATGGTGCTCGGCCAGGCGCTCGACATCGCCGCCGAAAGCGCGCCGCGCGCGCTGACGCTGGACGAGATCACCGCGCTTCAGGCAGGCAAGACCGGCGCCCTCATCGCCTTCGCCGCCACGGCGGGCGCGGTGCTCTCGAATGCCGACCGCGCGCCGCTGGCCGCCTATGCCCGCGCGCTCGGCCTCGCCTTCCAGATCACCGACGACATCCTCGACGTCGAGGGCGACCCCGAGAAAGCCGGCAAGCGGTTGAAGAAGGACATCGCGGCGGGCAAGGCGACCTTCGTCTCGCTCCTCGGCATTGACGCCGCGAAGGCCCGCGCCAGGGAACTCGTCGCAGAGGCGGAAGAAGCCCTCGCGAGCTTTGGTTCCGCCGCGGAACCCTTGCGGCAGGTTGCGCGTTTTGTGATCGAACGTGAGGCCTGATGCCCTGAAATTGCCGTAACGGCACACTGGTATTTGCCCAATCCAGACTCCAGCATAGGGGCGAGGGGGTATCGGGCCGGCGCGCTGGCCCAACTTGGGGAAGAGATGGATGAGACATAACGAGTTCATGTTGGCCGCCATGGCCGAGATCGGGGCGATGCGCAAATTGCTCGTCCACGCACTCGCGCTAAGGCTGATCGAGGAACCCGCGCCGATGGAAGTTCTCGATTTCCTTGGCCTGCAACTCACCGCCACACCGACGGCGCCGTCCAATACCGGAGGAGCGCTGGATCCCGTGACATCGGACTATCTTGCCGCGCTGACCGACGAGCACACCGATTCGCTTGTCAACGATCTGCGCGAAAGGGTTCGTACCATCACCGGCTAGGGGAAGAATTCCGGCGGCGGCGCGACAAAGACGTCTGCCACGTAGGGTTCGAGATCGGGCCGGATGCGCGCAGCATGCGCTTCGGTGCCCTGCGCGACCGCCCTGGCCGCATCGAGCCCGAAGACATCGGTGAAATGTGACTGCGGCGCCGTAACCGACAGGGTATTGAGGTTGCCCGCCTCGATCGTGAACCCAAGTTCGCTCAGGCGTTTTCTGATCTCGGCGACCCGGTCCTCGGCCAAATCTCCCGCCGTCAGATTGTCCGATGCGGCCGTCACCGGCCCTTTCAGATCAAGGATCGATCGTCCATCCTCGCGCTTCATCACCAGCTGCGCCGTGATGGGGGTCTCTTCGTTCATGCCATCCTCCGGACGATGGGTGGCGCGCCGGTGCATCGGCGCGCCACCCCACGATGCCTCACCGAGATCGCAAGGTCTCGATCAGATCTTCAACGAACTCGGTCGAGATTTCGGGCATCTTGCCGGAAGAAACCATGGCAAGCTGCTCTTCCTTCGGCGCCGCGAAGAAGGCCGTTGCGACATCGCCCATCGTGTTGAGATAGGCCCATTTCGCATCGGCCAGACCCGCGCCAGTCGCAAGGTCAGGGCCGGCAACGGCGGTTTCACCATGCGCGGTCGTGCCCTTCTTCACGTCGCGGGCGGACTTCATGAGCTTGTCCTTGACCTGAACCGGCGTCAGAGCCGGGTTCTTTTCAAGCATCAGCGCGACGATCCCCGCGATCTGCGGGCACGCCGCCGACGTGCCGGAGAAAAGACCCCAGCCGTCATTGCCCGGCCCGGTTGGCGGGTCGATCGTGTCAAGCTGCGCGCCCTCCTGCACCGGCAAGAGGATCGAGGGCGCCTTGCCGCCTCCGATATTCACCCGTTTGCCGGTCAAGCCGCACAGATCCGGGGACGCCCGGCCGGGATACCAGGTGGACATGAAACTCGACACATAGCTCGATGCCTCGAAATCCGTGATATCCGGCAGGTTCACATGCACGCCGCCGACCGAGATCACATCGGGATGGCTTCCAGGAAAGCCGAAATGCCCGTTGCCCGCCGAGAAGCAGACGACGATCCCGCTGGCCACCGCGTTCGCAATCGCCAATTCAAGCGGCTTCAGCCAGATCGGGATCGAGGTACCTGGCCTGTCCGCGTCGTAGCCCCAGCTGTTGGTGATGACCTGCGGCGTCGGCGTCGCGTTCACGGCGGTGTTGATCGCGCCGGTCGTGTCATTGCCCATTTTCACCGGAATAAGCCGCGCGTCTGGCGCGCAGGCGAAGACGTTCGCCGCCTCGCCGGTGCCATGACCGACCATGTCGTCGTTGGGATCTGTCGCACCGGGCGCCAAAAGTGTCTTGTACACCCGATAGCCCCGTTCGGCGTAGAACGGGTGCTTGTACATGCCGGTATCGGGCATCGCCACGACGACGCCCTTGCCGGTCACACCCAACCGATGAACCCGCGCCGCCCTCAGCATGACCGCGATCCCGTCCGGGACGCGGAAATAGGGATAGGCGTTGGCATGAACCGTCGCGATGGGCGGAATTGGTGACGGCGCGAAATAGATCGGCGGACGCGCGACCACCGCGCCTTCGATCAGGTCGGCGAAATCGTCCGGTGCCTTCATCAGCGCCTCTGCCGGTTCTTCGCTCGTTGCCATGAACGTGGTTTCCACGCCCGGCCCGATCTCGGCCTTCTGCTTGGTGATCTTGGCACCGAAGAATTCCTTGAACAGCTTTGCGCTGCCGCCGATCTGCACCGTGCTGCCTTTGGGGTCGCTCGCCTCCTTGAACACGTGGAAGCCCGCGCGGGTGAGCGCCTTGATGCAGTCGCGCACATCGCTCGGGTCCGAGGCGAACTGTGCAGCATTCTCCTTGGTGATCGCGACGGATTCGTCGAAGACCGAATAGGGGCCTACGGACCGCGGCGACACGGTTGCAATGACGTCGTACTCTTGACCGTTCATGGAGACCTCCTGAAAATGGATTGAAAAAAGGAAGTCCCAAACTACCACTCAACCCTGAGTCGCGCCAAACGGAACCCACAACCCTCGATGGGCTCAGTTGTCGGGCAGATCTGCCAAGGCAATTGTCCCCGCGCCTGTTTCCGACTAAACCGGCTGAAACCCAGGACAGGCCCCCCCGCGTGAGTGACATACCGAAGACCCCGACGCTTGACCGTGTGACGGTTCCCGCCGACATGAAGGCGCTCTCGGACCGCGAGTTGCGCCGACTTGCCGACGAGCTTCGGTCCGAGACGATCAGCGCCGTCTCGGTCACCGGCGGCCATCTCGGCGCGGGGCTCGGCGTGGTCGAACTCACCGTCGCGCTGCATGCGGTCTTCGACGCACCGCGCGACAAGATCATCTGGGATGTCGGCCACCAGTGCTATCCGCACAAGATCCTGACCGGCCGCCGCGACCGGATCCGGACGCTCCGCCAGAAGGACGGGTTGTCGGGCTTCACCAAACGCTCCGAATCGCCCTACGACCCGTTCGGTGCCGCCCACAGCTCCACCTCGATCTCCGCCGCGCTCGGCTTCGCCGCCGCGCGCGATCTCGGCGGCGACGTCGGCGATGCGGTCGCGGTGATCGGCGACGGCGCGATGTCGGCCGGCATGGCCTACGAGGCGCTGAACAATGCGGGCCATCTGAAGAAGCGGCTTTTCGTCATCCTCAACGACAACGAGATGTCGATCGCGCCCCCGGTCGGGGCGATGTCGAACTATCTTTCCCGCCTCTATGCGGGCGCGCCCTTCCAGGAATTCAAGGCCGCCGCCAAGGGCGCGATCGGCCTCCTGCCAGAGCCGTTCCAGGAAGGCGCCCGCCGCGCGAAGGAGATGCTGAAGGGCATGACCATCGGCGGCACGCTCTTCGAGGAGCTGGGCTTTTCCTATGTCGGCCCGCTCGACGGGCACGATCTCGACCAGCTCCTGCCCGTCCTGCGCACCGCTCATGAGCGTGCGACGGGCCCGGTCCTCATCCATGTGGTGACGAAGAAGGGCAAGGGCTACGCCCCCGCCGAACGCGCCGCCGACAAGGGCCACGCAACCGCGAAGTTTGACATGGTGACGGGCGAGCAGAAGAAAGCCCCGTCGAACGCGCCCTCCTACACCAAGGTCTTCGCGCAGTCGCTGATCCGCGAGGCGGAAGCCGACGACAAGATCGTCGCGGTGACCGCGGCGATGCCTGACGGCACAGGCCTCAACCTCTTCGCCGAACGCTTCCCGAAACGGACCTTCGACGTCGGCATCGCCGAACAGCATGCCGTGACCTTCTCGGCGGGCCTCGCGGCGGCGGGCATGAAGCCCTTCTGCGCGATCTATTCGACCTTCCTGCAGCGCGGCTACGACCAGGTCGTGCACGACGTGGCGATTCAGCGCCTGCCCGTGCGCTTCGCCATCGACCGCGCCGGGCTCGTCGGCGCCGATGGCGCGACCCATGCCGGCGCCTTCGACATCGCCTATCTCTCCAACCTGCCCGATTTCGTGGTCATGGCCGCCGCCGACGAGGCCGAGCTTGTCCACATGGTCGCCACCGCCGCTGAGATCGACGACCGCCCGTCCGCCTTCCGCTACCCGCGCGGCGAAGGCGTCGGCGTCGACATGCCGGAACGCGGCGAGCCGCTGGAAATCGGCCGTGGCCGCGTCGTCGCCGAAGGTGGCCGTGTCGCGATCCTCTCCTTCGGGACGCGGCTGGCCGAGGTCCTGCAGGCGCGCGAAAACCTCGCCGGGCGCGGCCTCGCGCCAACCGTCGCCGATGCCCGCTTCGCCAAGCCGCTCGACCGCGACCTGATCCTGCGGCTCGCAGCAGGACACGAGGCGCTCATCACCGTCGAGGAAGGCGCGATCGGCGGCTTCGGCTCACAGGTCGCCCAGCTTCTCGCTGAGGAAGGCGTCTTCGACCGGGGGATGAAGTTCCGCTCGATGATGCTTCCCGACACCTTCATCGATCAGGCGAGCCCGGCGGACATGTACGCGACCGCCGGCCTCAATGCGCCCGAGATAGAGGCGAAGGTGCTGGAAGTGCTCGGCGTGGCCACGGTGTCCAGCAAGCGCGCCTGACAGACTCTCGTTTTCGGATATCGTTGAAGAACCTTCAAACCGCCGACGGCTTCCGGCGACGCGCACCGCGTCGTAGGCTTGCGAAACCGCTTTCTTAAGGAACGCGCCATGCTTCGCCTAGCCCTCGCCCTCTGGCTCTTTGCCGCGCCGGGGATCGCCCAGACCGCCCCATCCGCCGCCGATATCGCCGGCTATTCCGGCCTTCATCGCGCCGCGTATGAGGGCAACGTGGCCGAAATCGTCCGCCTTGTCGCCGCGGGCGCGGACGTCAATGCGCGCGACCGCCGCCGACGCACGCCGACCATTGTTGCCGCCTTCGCCTCCAATGACGACGCATTGCGGGCATTGGCCGAGGCCGGAGCCGACATGAACGCGCAGGACGAGGTCGGGTACGATGTCGTGACCATCGCCGCCGTCGCGAACGACGCGGACCTCATGTCGCTCGCGATAGGCTTCGGCAACCGGCCCGATCTAATCCACACCAACTGGGACGGCACCGCGCTGATCGCCGCCTCCGAACTTGGCAATCACGACGTGGTCCGCCGCCTGATCGAAGCGGGTTCGCCGCTCGATCACGTCAACAATCTCGGCTGGACCGCGTTGATCGAGGCTGTGGTCCTCGGCGATGGCGGCCCCGACCACCAGAAGACCGTGCGCTACCTGATCGCGGCCGGTGCCGATCCCGACATCGCCGACCGTGAAGGCGTCACACCTCTCGCGCACGCCGAGGCGCGAGGCTTCGCCGAGATCGCCCGGCTGATCCGCAACGCCAATTAGCTCGGGCCATGCATGCATTTCAGCCCGGCGCTCATCGGCCGATCGTTCATTGAATGACTTGCGCCGAATCGTACCCGCGCAGCCCCAAGGGCGCGCGCAGTGCACAGCCCTTGCGGACGGTTCAGGCCTTGTGGCCGCGCTCGATCCGGACGTATTCGCGAAGGCGCTTGGCCTCGGCGCGCTTCACGGGACGCTCGGAAAGCGCCTTGGACGCGGGATGCGTCCCCTCTTCGCCCGAGTTCTTTTCGACCTCGATGAAGTTCTTCAGGCGGCCACCTTCGGGTGATTTGCGGCGGTCGACAGCGTGCCGGCTCATACTCTCCTCCTTAGTCTGGCCTGCGCCTTGCGGCGGGAATAAATCAAAGATGGGGGCGAATCGCGGCGATTGCCACACTTATCGCGTGCGGCGCCTTCAACCTTGGCGCGAATCCGCCAGCCGCCCGAGGGCCCATCGCGCGGCATCCGCGACGGCGGCGTCGGGGTCTCCTGTCAGAGATCTCGCAGTTTCGGCCAAGGCCGGATCGCCCGAATTCCCGATCGCGTAAAGCACGTTCCGGACGAACCGGTCGCGCCCGATCCGCTTCACCGGACTGCCCGAGAACCGCGCGCGGAACCCTGCATCGTCCAGCCCTGCCAACTCCGCGAGCGGCGGCGCGCCCACCCGCGCGGCATAGCCCGTCTCGCGCGCCCGCGCCGCGAACTTGTTCCACGGACAGACCGCCAGGCAGTCGTCGCAGCCGAAGATCCGGTTGCCGAGCAGCGCCCGAAACTCCTCGTCCACGGGCCCCCGGTGCTCGATCGTCAGATACGAGATGCAGCGCCGCGCATCGAGCTCATAGGGCGCCGGAAAGGCCCGCGTCGGACAGATGTCCAGGCACGCCCGGCACGATCCGCAATGGTCGCTCTCGGCCATGTCCTTCGGCAGATCGAGCGTTGTGAAGATCGCGCCCAGAAAGAACCAGTTGCCAAGATCGCGGCTCAGAAGGTTGGTGTGCTTGCCCTGCCACCCGATCCCGGCCGCTTGGGCCAGAGGCTTCTCCATCACCGGTGCGGTATCGACGAAAACCTTGATTTCCGCCGGAACAGAGCCCTTACTCGCCTCATCGATCAGCCAGCGGCCGACCCGTTTCAGCCGCTTCTTGACCAGGTCGTGATAGTCCCGCCCCTGCGCGTAGCAGGACACCGCCGCCCGGCCGCGCGCCTCCAGCATCGCCAGCGGATCGCCCGCGGGCGTATAGACCTCCGCCAGCATGATGACGGTCTTCGCCTCGGGCCAGAGCGCGACCGGATTCCCCCGCCAGCCCATGCGTTCCGCCAGCCAGCCCATCTGCCCGTGCCGTCCCGCCGCGACGAAGGCTTCAAGCCGCCCCGCCGCCTCCGGGATCGCATCGGGCCCGCAGAAACCGACGGCCGAAAACCCCTCGGCCGTGGCGCGGTCCGCGATGCGTGCCTTCAGGGCAAGAAGATCCAAGTCCCCTCCCACTTTCTGTCCGAAAATACTCCACGGGGGTCCGGGGGTGTGAAAACCCCGGCCCGCCGGCAGGGTTCAGAAATCCAGGTCCGCGTAATGCGCCGGCGGCGGGAAACCCGGCACCTGGTCGGCCAGGATCGACCGGAACGAGGGCCGCGACTTGATCTTGGCGTACCAATCCTTGACGGTCTGGCTCCGGTTCCAGTCCACGTCCGAGATGTAGTCGAGGCTCGACAGATGCGCGGCGGCAGCGAAATCGGCCAAGGTCATCTCGTTGCCCGCCAGCCAGCGCCGCTGATCGAGAAGCCAGCTCAAGTAATCGAGGTGATATTTGATCCTGCTCGCGCCCAGCTTCACGTGCTTCGATTCCGGATAGCCCTGGCCCATGACCTTCTTGTTGACCCGCTCGTACAAGAGCTTCGAGGTCACCTCGTCATGGAACTTGTCGTCGAACCATGAACAGAGCCGCCGGACCTCGTATCGCCCCTCGGCATCGGACGGCATCAGCTTGGGATCGGGGATCGTCTCGTCGAGATATTCGCAGATCGCCTGGCTTTCCGACATCACCTTGCCGTTCATCCGCATCACGGGCACCTTGCCGGCAGGGTTGCGGCGCAGGAACTCGGCGCCCTGTTCCCAATAGCGCTCCTCCACAAGTTCCACTTCGACCTTCTTCTCCGCGAGCGTCAGCCGCACCTTGCGGCAGAAGGGCGAGAGGGGAACGTGATAGAGACGGGTCATGGGCACCGCAGCTTTGCCAGAGGTCGCATCCGGTCATAGCGGGGGCGGCACCCGCGTTCAATCCTCGAAACAGGCCGCCCGGCCATCGGCGCGGATCGTCGCCGCCCCATCGGCGATCGCCCGGGCGCGCGACCTCAGGAAGCCCGATGGCCGCGCCGGATTGCGGCCCTTCGGGTCGGGCAGCGCAGCGGCGATCAGCGCCGCCTGTCCCGCGCTGAGATCGGCGGCAGAGGTGCCGAAATAGGCGCGGGCCGCCGCCTCGGCCCCGAAGACGCCCTTTCCGGTCTCGGCCACGTTCAGATAGACCTCGACGATCCGCTTCTTCGTCCAGATCAGCTCGACGACCGGCGTCATCAGCGCCTCGAGCGCCTTGCGCGGCCAGCTTCGCCCCTGCCACAGAAAGACGTTCTTCACGACCTGTTGCGAAAGCGTCGAGGCCCCGCGCCCCGCGCCTTCGTCCAGCGCGGCGCGGATCGCGGCCATGTCGAAGCCCCAGTGGAGGCAGTAATTCGCGTCCTCCGCCGCGACCACCGACCGCGCGAGCGCCGGCGTCATCTCCTCGAGCCTGACCCAGTCGCGCTTGACCCCGCCCTGACGCCAGCTTTCGGCGATCATGTAGGGCGTCATGACGGGGTTCACGAAGGTGAATAGCAGGACGAGCACGAACCACAGCAGCGCCATGCCCGCCGCACCCCGCAAGACCCGCCGAAGCGCGCGCCGCCACAACGGCCGCGCCGGTCCGCGCGGGGCCTTTTTCTTCTTCGCCGTTGTCCGTTTTCCGGTGGTTCTGCTCTTTGCCATTTGCCGCGAGCATAGCCATGCCCGGCCCCACCCGGTCAAGGCGCGGCGCGCGGTTTTTCCGCCCCCGCGTCAGGCGGTCAGCAGGCGCGCCTCCCGCGAGGTGACGACCCGCCGCACCGGCGGAAGAAGCTCTGCCCGGGTTCGCGTGGATAGCTCGGGGAACACCGCGGCGATCTCTTGCCGCAGCGCGCTGTCGTCCTCCAGCATCCAGCTGCCGGGATGGAAGCTCTCGCTCGGCGCGCCCTCGGCATAGATGATCTCGTGCCGGTCGAGGAGGAGGTGCAGGTAGTCGACCTCGGCGACCGGGCAGCGCGCGACCCCCGGCCACCCCAGAAGATGCACCGCCGCGACCAGGACCTCGCTTACGCCGAAATGCAGTTCGGCCCGCCAGCCGCGCACCAGCATCCGGTGCTGCGGCGAGACGGTCAGCGCCAGCGTATTTCCGATCGCGCCGGGCGCGAAGCGGCCGGGGGCGAGGTCGCCGGTGCCGGCGACCCGGCGCGCGCCGATCCAGCGCAACCGCCGCGGCCCGTGATCCATCGTCTCGACCAGATCGCCGGGCCTCAGAGTCTCGACCGGCACCTCGCCGCCCGGCACCCGGATCAGCGTTCCCGGCGTGAAGCACGGAGGCACCGGAAACGGCGCGGGCGTGCTGGCGTCGAGGTCTGATACCCGCAGCTGGGTGTTTCCGTTCTGCAGGTCGGGCGTATCGTCGCCATCGGCGTTCATGTCGATGGCGACGGTCAGGAAGCTTCCGTTCCCAAGGTCGATCCTGACGAAGCCCGCATGCTGTAGCGGGTCGCCCCGCACGTCGCCGTAGCCCAGAAATTGATAGCTCAGGAATGTGACGCCGCCATCGAGCGACACGGCTTCGCCGGTCTGGGCCACACCAAGCAGGTTATCGACATCCTGGAAGATCAGGTTGGATGTCGAGTTGTTGGTGATGTTGATGTTGTTTCCGGTAACGAACGGATCACCGTTCACGTTCTGAGCGGTGAGCGTGAAATTCGCCATACGTCCTTCCTGTGGTCACTGGCATGCGCGCGCCAACGCGCCACGCCCCTTGTGGACGCGAATCAAGGCTGACTGTACCGTGAGTTCCGTGTTCGGTCAGGAAAACGTCGCGTAATCGCTCTACCTTGCGGCGCGCGGCGTCACGCGGCGAGCATCCGCGCCTCCCGCGCCGAAACCACCCGGCGCGCGGGGCGCAGCCGCTCCGAGGGGGGCCGCATCCAGAATCCGGGGAAGATCGCCCCGATTTCCGCCCGAAGAGCGCGATCCTCGTCGAGCATCCGGCTTCCGGGATGGAAGCTCTCACTCGGCGCGCCCTCGGCGAACACGATCTCGTGCCGGTCGAGGAGGAGGTGGACGTATGCGACTTCCGTCATCGGGCAGCGGTCGACCCCTGCAAGCCCCAGAAGGTGAATTGCTGCGGCCAGAACCTCGTCCTCGCCGAAGTGCAATTCCGCCAGCCAGCCGCGCACCAGCATCCGGTGCTGAGGCGAGACAAGCAAAGGCCGGTCGTTGCCGAGCGCGCCCGCCGCGAAGCGCACCGGGGCGAACACGCCACCGCCCGCGACGCGGCGGCCCCCGATCCAGCGCACCGGCTGCGGGCCGTTGTCCAATGTTTCGACCAGGTCGCCGGGCCTCAGACTCTCGACCGGCGCCTCGCCGCCCGGAACACGGATCAGGGTACCAGACGTAAAGCAGACCGGCACGGGAAACGGGGCGGACGAGCTGGCGTCAAGATCGGAGACCCGCAGTTGGGTGTTTCCGTTCTTCAGGTCGGGCGTGTTGTCCCCATCGGCGTTCATGTCAATGGCGACTGTCAGGAATTTTCCGTTGCCGAGCGCGATCCGGACGAATCCCGCCCGCTGGAGTGGATCGCCGCGCACGTTCCCGTAGCCAAGGAACTGGTAGTTCAGGAAAGTGTTGCCGCCATCGAGTGACACCTGCTCTCCAGACTGCGGCACTCCGAGCCTGTTGTCGATATCGCGAAAGACCAACGACGTAAGCGAGTTGCTGATATTGATCTTGCCGTTGGAAGGGAACGGGTCACCGTTCACGTTCTGAGCGGTGATCGCAAACGTCGCCATGTTGCCTTCGCACCGAATCCCGAGGGCGACGGGCGGACCCGTCATCAAGGCGGATCGTGCCGCGCAATTATGTCAAGATTTGGTTGCATTGGTGAAGCAATCCGCACCGGTCGGAGCGCCCCCCGGGCTTGCGCGGCGCTCCGACCCTTCGTGCGAATAGACCCTATTCTGCCGGAACGGCCTCCGTGTCGGCGCTGAGCGGATGTGAAAGATGCTGCAGCATCTCCTTCGGGCAGACCTGGATGAAGTTCGCCCGCTCGCCCGTCCAGTGCTGCAGGATCCCCTTCGCCTTTAGGCTGCCCGTCTCGGCCGCGTGGCGCTCGACCAGCCCCTTCAGCTCCGCCTCCCAGTGCGGGTGGCTGACCGCGCAGGTAACGAGCGAGTCGATGTTCATCAGCTCCTCCGCCTCGCCGTCGGGGTCATAGACATAGGCCATGCCGCCCGTCATGCCCGCGCCGAAGTTCGTGCCGATCCTGCCGAGGATCACCGCGATCCCGCCGGTCATGTATTCGCAGCCGTTGGATCCGCATCCCTCGATCACCACCGTCGCGCCGGAATTCCGGACCGCGAAGCGCTCGCCCGCCCGACCGGCGGCGAAGAGATAGCCGTCGGTCGCGCCGTAAAGCACGGTGTTGCCGATGATCGTGTTCTCCGACGCCTCCAACGGCGACACCATCGGCGGGCGCACGACGATCATCCCGCCCGAAAGGCCCTTGCCGACATAGTCGTTGGCATCGCCCGAAACCTCCAGCTTCAGCCCCGGCGCCGCGAACGCCCCCAAGGACTGGCCGCAGGACCCGGTCAGCTTCACCGTCAGATGATCGGGCTGAAGCGCGTTGTTCATCCCGAACTTCTTGACGATCAGCGACGAGGCGCGCGTCCCGATGGTGCGGTGCGTGTTCCGGACCGCGTAGCTGAGCTGCATCTTCTCGCCATCCTCGAAGAACCGCGCACCGTCGCGGATGATCTCGGAATCGAGCGTATCGGGCACCGCGTTCCGCGGCTTCGACCGGTCATAGACGATCCGGTCCGCGCCATCGACGGTGATCAGCAGGGGATTGAGGTCAAGGTCGTCGAGATGGGCCGAACCTCGGCTCACCTGGCTCAGGAGATCCGCGCGCCCGATGATCTCGTCGAGCGACCGCGCCCCGATCTGGCTCAGGATCTCGCGCACCTCCTGGGCATAGAACCCGATCAGGTTGACCACCTTGTCCGCCGAGCCGGTAAACTTCGCGCGAAGGCGCTCGTCCTGGGTGCAGACGCCGACCGGGCAGGTGTTCGACTGGCACTGGCGCACCATGATGCAGCCCATCGCTATGAGCGCGGCGGTGCCGATGCCGTATTCCTCGGCCCCCATCATCGCGGCGATGACGATGTCGCGCCCGGTGCGCAGGCCGCCATCGGTCCTGAGCGTGATCCGGTCGCGGAGCTTGTTCATCGCGAGCACCTGATGCGCCTCGGTCAGGCCCATTTCCCACGGCAGGCCGGCATATTTGATCGAGGTCGCGGGGCTCGCCCCGGTACCGCCGTTATGGCCCGAGATCAGGATCACGTCGGCCTTGGCCTTGGCTACCCCGGCGGTGATCGTGCCGACGCCCGACGAGGCCACCAGCTTGACCGTCACCTTGGCGCGCGGGTTGATCTGCTTCAGGTCGTAGATCAGCTGCGCTAGGTCCTCGATCGAGTAGATGTCGTGATGCGGCGGCGGCGAAATGAGCGTGACACCCGGCGTCGAATGCCTGAGCCGCGCGATCAGCTTCGTCACCTTCATCCCCGGAAGCTGGCCGCCCTCGCCGGGCTTTGCGCCCTGCGCCACCTTGATCTCCAGCTCCTCGCAGGCGTTGAGGTAGTCCGCCGTCACGCCGAAACGTCCCGACGCCACCTGCTTGATCTTGGCCGAGGGGTTGTCGCCGTTCGGCTCCGGTACGAAATGCGCCGGGTCCTCGCCGCCTTCGCCGGAATCCGACTTCGCGCCGATCCGGTTCATCGCGATGTTCAGCGTCTTGTGCGCCTCGGGGCTGAGCGCCCCCAGGGACATGCCCGGCGTCACGAACCGCTTGCGGATCGAGGTGATCGATTCCACTTCCTCGATCGGCACCGGCCTGCTCAGCGGCTTGATGTCCAAAAGATCGCGCAGGTGGATCGGCGGGTTGGACCGCATCGCTGCGGAGTACTTCTTCCACATGTCGTAGGACGCGCGGTCGCAGGCCGATTGCAGCAGGTGCATCGTCGTCGCTTCCCAGGCATGTTTCTCGCCCGACCGGCGCGCCTTGTAGAATCCGCCGACCGGCACGACATCCGTGCCGCCCTTCCAGCCCCGCGCATGGATTTCCTCAAGCTTGTGCTGGATGCCGCTGATTCCGATCCCCGAGATGCGGGAATGCATGCCGGGGAAATACTCGGCGCAGAGCGCCCGGCTCAGACCCACGGCCTCGAAGTTCAGCCCGCCGCGATAGGACGAGATGACCGAGATACCCATCTTCGACATGATCTTCAGAAGCCCTTGGTCGATCGCCTCGCGGTAGCGCCGCATCGCATCGATGAGCGTGCCTTCGATCAGCCCGCGACGCAGCCGGTCGGCGATCGAATCCTGTGCGAGATAGGCGTTGACCGTCGTCGCCCCACAGCCGATCAGCACCGCGAAATAGTGCGGATCGATGCATTCGGCCGCGCGCACGTTGACCGAGCAGAAGGTCCGAAGCCCCTTTCGCGTCAGCCAGCTATGCACCGCACTCGTCGCGAGGATCATCGGCATCGGCACCTTGGCCGGCCCCTGATGCTGATCCGTCAGTACGATATGGCCCGCCCCCGACCGCACGGCATCCTCGGCCTCCGCCCGGATGCGTTCCAGCCCCGTCTTCAACGAGTCGGGCTCGCCGCCCGCTGCGAAAGTGCAGTCGATATGGGCGACGTTGTCACCGAACTGGCGCACCATCTCGTCGAACTCGGCATTCGCGATGAACGGGCTTTCCAGAACGAGGATCTCGGTCTGGCTCGAATCCTCGTCCAGCACGTTCTTGAGATTGCCGAACCGGGTCTTCAGGCTCATCACCCGGCTTTCGCGAAGCGAGTCGATGGGCGGGTTCGTGACCTGGCTGAAGTTCTGCCGGAAGAAGTGGGAAAGCGGCCGGTACATCTTCGACAGCACCGCCGCCGGCGTGTCGTCGCCCATCGACGCCACCATTTCCTTGCCGTCTTCCGCCATCGGCGCGAGCACCTGCTCAAGCTCTTCCAGCGAATAACCCGCCGCGATCTGGCGCTTTCGTAGCTCCGCGCCCTCGAACAGCGCCGCTTCCGGCACGTCGTGCATCATCGCGTTAAGGTCGACGACCTTCGCCAGCCAGTCCGCATAGGGCTGCGCGCCGGCGAGTTTGTCCTTCATTTCGGCGTCGTGGTAGAGCCTGCCCTCGACCATGTCGACGGCAATCATCTGCCCGGGCCCGAGTGCGCCCTTCTCGCGCACCACCGCCTCGTCGACCGGCACCATGCCGACCTCCGACCCGGCGATCAGCAGCCCGTCGCCGGTGACGACGTAGCGCATGGGCCTGAGCCCGTTGCGGTCGAGCCCGCCGCAGACCCAGCGGCCATCGGTCATCGCCAAGGCCGCCGGCCCGTCCCAGGGCTCCATCACCGCGTTGCAATAGGCATACATGTCCTGCCAGGCTTTCGGCATCTCGACGGCCGACTTGGACCACGCCTCGGGCACCAGCATCGTCTTCGCCATCGGCGCGTTGCGGCCCGCACGAACCAGCACCTCGAAGACCGCGTCCAGGGCCGCCGAATCCGACGAGCCCTGCGCGACGATCGGCTTGATGTCCTCCGCCTGCTCGCCGAACGCGGTCGACGCCATGCGGATCTCGTGGCTCTTCAACCAGTTGAGATTGCCCTTCAGCGTGTTGATTTCGCCGTTATGGGCGAGCATGCGGAACGGCTGGGCCAGCCACCATTGCGGGAAGGTGTTGGTCGAATAGCGCTGGTGATAGATCGCAAATGCGCTCTCGAACCGCTCGTCCTTCAGGTCGGGATAGAACTCGGCCACCTGTTCGGCCAGCATCATTCCCTTGTAGATAATCGACCGGCACGACAGCGAGCAGAGATACATCCCGGCAATCCCCGCATTCGCCGCCGCCTTCTCGATCCGCCGGCGGATGATGTACAGGTCGCGCTCGAAGGTCTCCTCGTCGACGTCCTTGGAATTCTTGATCAGGATCTGCTCAATCTCGGGCCGCGTCGCATTGGCCTTCTCGCCGAGGACGTCGGTGTTCACCGGCACATGCCGCCAGCCGTAGATATAGTAGCCCATGCGGAGGACCTCGGTCTCCACGATGGTCCGGCAGGTCTCCTGCGCGCCAAAGTCGGTGCGCGGCAGGAAGACCTGGCCCACCGCGATCAGCGCCTTCAGGTCCGGCTCGTGCCCGGTGCGACGGATCTGGTCGTAGAAGAACGGCACCGGGATCTGGACATGGATGCCCGCCCCGTCGCCGGTCTTGCCGTCGGCATCGACCGCGCCGCGGTGCCACACCGCCTTCAGGGCGTCGATCCCGTTTTCCACGACCTTCCGGCTCGCCTTGCCGCTCAAGGACACGACGAGCCCGACGCCGCAGGACGAACGCTCATCCTCGCCGCGATAGAGACTATTTTCAGCCATCCACGCCCGCCTCGTTTCCTCGGCGGCGGCCCAGGTGTTGTCATACTCGGTCATGGCAGGTCTCCGGTAAGATGGGCGTTCTTCACTTCATATTCGGCGCGCGTCGCGCGAGCATGGTCGCCAGCGAGGCTCACACAGGCCAGCGCCCGGTCGGTGTAGATCTCGCTCCGCAGCGGAAAGCCGCGCGCGTCGTCGAAAAGGCCGGGCATCAGCTCGTAATCGGCATCCTCGCGGTCCGTGTCGCGCATCCACAGGTGCGAGCCGCAGGTGCCGCAGAAGGCGCGCTCGGCGAACTCCGACGACTGGTGCCGCACGACCGGACCCTCGGCGTGAAAGCCCTCGGGCTTGCCGCTGAGGCTCAGGAACAGCCCGCCCGACCAGCGCTGGCACATCCGGCAATGGCAAGCCTCCACGCGGGTCTCATGTTCGGCGACGCGCAGCCGGACGGCGCCGCAGAGGCAGCGGCCCTCGATCATGGCCGCACCTCGGTCATCATCATGTCGCAGCCGAATTGCGGCTTGGTCTCGAGGTACCCGGCCTGGCCGGGAAAGGCGAAGGTCACCGGCGTGTCGTCGACGTCCGTGCGCTCGCCCTCGGGGCTCTCGAACACTTCGCGGTCGGCGAAGAAGATACGCCAGTCGCGATGGATAAGCTGCTGGCCCGACCGCCGCCAGAGCGTCGCCCCGTCCATGTCGCGCGCCGTCAGGTCAAAGCGGGTGCGCTCCAGTTCCACCCCGTCGATCTCGACCTTGTCACCGGGCAGCTGGTCGTAGCCGGTATAGCGCACCACCTCGGCCATATCGCTTTCGGTCATGAAATCGTAGTCATCGCGCCCGGTGGCCAGAAGCGTCGTGAATGAGGCGGGATCGGATTCCGAGACAAGCTCGTCGCGCTCGCCCGAGATCAGTGAATAGCTTTCGACCCAGCGCGTCTCGCTGTCGATGCGGTTCATGTAGTAGGGCCCGTCGGAATCGAGATAGACCGCCCACTGGTCGCCCGGCGGATCGCCCGCGCAGCGGTAGTGTTGCGAGACCTGGCAGCTCTTCATCTGGACGGTGACATAGACGTTGCATCCTTCGGGCGGCGCGAACTTGCCCGCGGCATAGGCGGGAACAGCCGCGACAAGCGCTGCGACGCCCGCACTGATGATCTTGCCCAACCAGTTCACGTTCAGACTTCCTTCATGCTCCGAGTCAGCCTTGCTGACCTATTGACCTTTCGCCCCGCTTCGTGCGCCCGACACGTGTGGGGACGGATGCCATACGCCTGGGGTACGAAAACCAGACACTGACCACCCGCCGATTTCGGCCCGCCGCAAGCGTTAGCCTATTCTACTCCGCCGCCACCGCCTGCGTCTCCGACAAATAGTCGAGAACGCTTTCGGCCGCCTCGCGTCCGTCGCGGATCGCCCAGACGACGAGCGACGCGCCGCGCACGATGTCGCCGACCGCGAAGACCCCTGGCAGGCTCGTTGCGTGGCTGCGGAAATCGGCCTTCACCGTGCCCCAGCGCGTCACTTCAAGCCCCTCGGTGTTCCAGAGCTTCGGCAGGTCCTCCGCCTCGAATCCGAGCGCTTTGATCACCAGGTCGGCGTCTTCGACATAATCGGCGCCCTCGATTAGCTCGGGCGCCTGCCGCCCGCTCGCATCCGGCGCGCCGAGGCGCATCTTCTGCACCATGACACCCTCGACAGAGCCGTCCGCCGTGAACCCTTTCGGTGCGGTCAGCCAGACGAACTCAACCCCTTCCTCCTCGGCATTGGCGACCTCGCGCTGCGAACCCGGCATGTTGGCACGGTCGCGGCGGTAGAGACACTTCACCGATTGCGCCCCCTGCCGGATCGCCGTGCGCACGCAGTCCATCGCCGTGTCGCCGCCGCCGATCACCACGACGCGCTTGCCCTTGGCGTCGAGTTCGCCCGAGTCGAATTCCGGCACTTCGTCGCCGAACGACTTGCGGTTCGAGGCGGTCAGGTAGTCGATCGCCTTCACGATCCCCGAAGCACCCGATCCCGGGGCCTGCAGGTCGCGGCTCTTGTAGACGCCGGTCGCGATGATCACGGCGTCATGCTTGCCCCGAATCGCGTCAAAGCTGATGTCCTCTCCGACATTGCAGTTCAGCTCGAACTCGACGCCGCCATCCTGAAGCTGCTTGTTGCGCTGCATGACGATATCCTTTTCCAGCTTGAAGCCGGGGATGCCGTAAGTCATGAGCCCGCCCGAGCGGTCGTAGCGGTCGTAGACCGTGACCTGCACGCCCTGCCGACGAAGCACGTCGGCGGCGGCAAGGCCGCCCGGCCCAGCGCCGATGATGCCGACGCTTTCGGGCCGGTCCTCGCGCGGCTTGATCGGCTTGACCCAGCCGCTGTCCCAGGCAGTGTCGGTCAGGTATTTCTCGATCGCGCCGATCGTCACCGTGCCGTGGCCCGAGATCTCGATCACGCAGTTGCCTTCGCAAAGCCGGTCCTGCGGGCAGATGCGGCCGCAGATCTCCGGGAAGGTGTTGGTTGCCTGGCTCAGCTCATAGGCTTCCTGCAACCGGCCTTCCGCGGTCAGCCTGAGCCAGTCGGGAATGTTGTTGTGCAAGGGGCAATGCGTCTGGCAATAGGGCACGCCGCATTGGCTGCACCGACCGGCCTGCTCGGCCGCCTTGACCGCGGCGTACTCCCTGTAGATTTCGCTGAAATCCTGGGAGCGCACATTGGCGTCGCGCTTCTCCGGCATCTCGCGGGAGACCGTCACGAATTTCAGCATGCGATTGGTCGCCATGTGCATCACTTCCGACAGGGAAAACAGTCCGATCTTGCTACTCTCACGAGGCACAAAATAAAAGTCAGTATTAGTGACTTGTTTTGCGGTTTTTTCAGCTTTGACAGACGAAGGGCAAAGTTTCTGACCCATTTTAGGTCAAATCGGTTTACCTATCTCTTAGAAACCGGCGCCCAGAGCCACCAGGACACCGGTCCCGACGATGATTCGCCACCAGCCGAACAGCGCATAGCCGTGCCGGCTGACATAGCCGAGCAACCACCTGACGACGAGGATAGCAGCCACGAAGGCGGCGGCGAAGCCGATAGCGATCTCGCCCACGGCGCTCAGGTCCAGGACGTCGCGGTTCTTGTAGAGGTCATAGGCGAAGGCGCCGGCCATCGTCGGCATCGACAGGAAGAACGAGAACTCCGCGGCCGCCCGCTTGTCCGCGCCGAACGCCAGCGCGCCGACGATCGTCGCGCCGGACCGCGACACGCCGGGGATCATGGCGAGACACTGGATCACGCCGATCCCCAAGGCCATCGGCAGCGGAAACCGTTCGGCATCGTGGTGCCGCGGGGTCAGCGGAAGGCGGTCGACCACGAGAAGAACACAGCCACCGAGGATCAGCATCGAGGCTATGAGGCGCGGGCTTTCAAAGAGCACTTCCTTTATGAACCCATGCGCCAGGACGCCAACGACGACCGCCGGAAAGAACGCCAGCAGCACCGACCCGGCGAAGCGCCGCGCGTGCGGGTCATGTGGCAGGTCGACCAAAGTGCGCCCGATCTTGGCCGCATAGACCCCGATCACGGCCAGCACGGCACCCAGCTGGATCACAACCTCGAAGGTCTTGCCCGCGCTCTCGAATCCAAGGAAATGGCCCGCAAGCAGGATGTGCCCGGTCGAGGAGACGGGGATGAACTCCGTCAGGCCCTCGAGAAGCCCCAGCGCCAAGGCGGTCAGTGTCGTGTCGCTCATCCCGGGGGTCCTTTTCTGCGCCGCCTGCCTTCGCCGGCGACAGCATTAGGACCCCCAGCCACGCAAGACAAGGCACCCGGGCAAGCGCTGGTCCCGGCGTCAGCGCGCGGAGGCGAGCTGCGCGGCTTCCGGTGACTCGATTCTGGGCGGCACCCGATGCAGCGCTATCCCGTAGTCGGTCAGATCGAGATAATGCCCCGCGATCTCGGCCAGCTTGCGATTGCTCGCATCGAAGCGTCCCTCGAAGGTCTGCTCCACGTAGCGTGAAACCGGGTGCAGATCCTTCATCAGCCACGAAAAGGGCGGCCGCCGCAGGATGTATCCGACGATGCGATAAAAGCCCATGGGCGTTGTGCCAATGCGGATCGTCGGAGCGGGCGTGAGCACGCTTTTCTGGAACTTGTTGATCCGCCTGAGGATCGGAACCGCATATTCGGGATAGCTCGGCGCATAGACCGCGCGACGGGTGGGCAGCACGCCGTCGAACTCCCGGTTGCCGGCAAACCCTGCCAGCCGCCGTGTCGCGCCGTCCATGTCGGCGGCCAGGCTTTCTTGCGTGACAACGTGAACGTTTTCTTCCCCGAACAGCTCCTGATAGAGGCCGATCAGGCGGTGATACTCGAAATGCTCGGGCCGGAACCCATGAAAGCCGAGTTCCGGATCGCCCGCGAAGAACAGCTGCGGACTCATGGTGCCGCCGCGCAGCAGGTATTGCATGTAGACCGAAGTCAGAATGCGCGTCTGCGACCGGACAGAGATCAGGATTCGTGCGTCGGGGGCGATTGCCTTCAGACGGCGGGCGTAGTCGTCGCTCGCCATGCCGCCGAAGAACGGGTGGCCGGACAGGATCTCGGACGAGATCACGGGCACCTTGCCTTCGGGAACCTCCGCCATGCCGTCGCGGATAACTTCCTGCATTCCCGCGGGATCGAAGAGCAGACCGTGCGGCGCAACTACATGGCGCCAAACTTCGGCATGGCGCGCAATCTGAAAGTATCCATGCTCGGGCACGAACAGTCGCTGCTGCATCCAAGACGTCGCCGTCTTGTGATAGCCAATATGCAGCAAAAGCCGCTCAGCCATGCTGAAACCCTTCCCACAAATACCTTCTGCCAACTGGGCGACAGTGTCGTTCAAAGGTTAGATCAGGTCAAACCTTTCACGGCATCGGGCACAAGCGGAAACAATTGGTTAGCGACAGTGCATATTGCGCGCTCATCGCGAAGATCAGTGCTCAGCCGTTCTTGCGCAGCTTACGGGCCGAGGCGGTGATCGCGTCGTACTGGCCTGAGGGGCGGAACCGCCAGAGATAGTCCGGCAGGACCGCCTCCGCCGGCATCGGCGCGATGCCGAGATCGGCGAGGCCCTTGGCATCCGGTGCCGCGACGTTGTCGTTGGCAAGCGATCTCACCTGATCTCGCGTGAGGATGCGGTTCGAGACCAGCCCTCCGGTCAGCATAGAGCCAAAGTCCAGCAGCCCCGCCATGATCCGCGCCGCCCAGAAGGGCATGTTCACGATCATCCGGCGCCGGTTGATCACCCTCAGCATGTCCTGCATCAGCTCCCGGAAGGACGCCACTTCGGGGCCGCCGAGTTCGTAGAGCCCCGTCGCTTGGCCCAGCACGCCCGCCACTGCGGCACGCGCTACGTCGTCGACATAGACCGGCTGGAACCGCGTCTCGGCGCCGACCAGCGCGAGGACGGGCCCGAGTCGCGACATCGCGGCGAAGCGGTTGTAGAACCCGTCCTCGGGTCCGAACATGAGCGACGGCCTCAGGATCATCGCGCCGGGGAAAGCCGCGAGCACGGCGGCCTCGCCCTCCGCCTTGGTGCGGCCATAGTCGCTTTCGCTCTCCGGATCCGCTCCGATCGCCGAGACATGGACGAGCCTTTCGACACCAGTTTCTGCCGCGATCCGCGCGATGCGGCTCGCGCCCTCGACGTGCACGGCCCCGAAGTTGTTCTTGCCCCGTTTGTCGAACGTGCCGACACAGTTGACCACGGCATCGGCCCCGGCCATCGCGGCGCGCACCGAAGCATCGTCGCGGATGTTGCAAAATATCGGCTCCACCTGGCCGACAGCGCCGTAGGGCTTGACGAACAGCGCCTCGTTCGG